>CAMLER010000453.1 GCA_946478915.1 uncultured Chryseolinea sp. | reverse complement strand
CCCAACGGCCGTGATGGTGCCGGACAGCTCGGCGGTGATCACGGCGATCAGGTCGCCGACCTCGACCGCGATAGAGCCGCTGATCACCAGCGGATCGGTTATGTGGCTGCCTTGAAAGCCTGCGAGCCTACGGTGACAATGGCGATGAGCAGCGCCAAGATGCCGGCACTAACAAAATACCACGTATCTAATGAAATCCTGAAAGCAAAAGTTTCCAGCCAATCCGATAGTACAAAATAGCTTATTGGTAACCCAACGAGTACAGCCACCAATACGATTTTGGAGAAGTCGCTTGTCAACAAAACTAAAATACTGGTAACGCTCGCACCAAGGGCTTTGCGAATACCAATTTCCTTTAACCTTCGCTCTGAGGAAAACGCAGCAAGACCAAGAAGGCCCAGGCATGATATTACGATGGCAAGGCCTGCGAAATAACGGGATAGGATCGCAACGCGCTGCTCGGCAACATACTGTAACCGGTATTGTTCATCCAGAAATTTGAAATCAAATTCAAATTCAGGATTAAACTTTTGATGGATACTTCCAAGTTGTGCCAGTGCTTCTTTTTCCTTCCCAGCCTCAATCCTGGTCATAAACAAGTAAGTATTGCTCGGTTCAAGTCTGAAAAACAGGGGACCGACTTGCTTATGAAGGGATTCAAAATTAAAGTCTTTGACAACGCCAACAATTTTCCTCTCCTCACCCCATAGCTTTACTGTCTTTCCTATGGGATCTTTCATTCCCATAAATTTTATAGCAGTTTCATTGAAAATAATCGCCACACTATCGGAGGCGAAGTCGCGCGAAAATGTACGGCCCTCGGTTACCTCTACCTGGAGAGTTTCTAACATGTCATAATTCACTGCAACATTTTCGAACTCTGTCTTATCATCCATATTTTTCCCGTCCCACACTACACCGGATGTTCCACTATTATGTCCCGTCATATTGTGTGCAATCGTCGAAATATTTGTTACACCCGGAATCTTCTTTATCTCTTCGAGAAAGGTCTCCCGCTGTTCACGCAATTTACCCTGCATACCGAAATAGATCAGGTTATCGCGCTTATAACCAAGGTGCTTTGATTGTATAAAATCAATTTGCTTGTAGACCACCAATACAGATACAATAAATATCACAGACAATGAAAATTGTAAAATTACTAGTCCCTTGCGGGCCCACAGTTCTCCCAAAGAACTCGTTGACCTTCCTTTCAACATGGATGCCGGACTGAAATGAGACAAATATAGGGCTGGGTAGCTACCTGCCACAAGTCCCGTGAACAATGCAATTCCAATAAAAGCCGCTATAACCTGAGGGCTAAGCGCAAGGGTCAGTTGCTTATCTGTAATGAGATTGAACTTTGGCAATAATAATTGAACTAGTACAAGTGCTATAGCGAACGAAATAAACGTAAGAATTAGCGACTCGCCAAAATACTGCGCAACTAACGCGCGCCGATGGGCACCAACAACTTTCTTTATACCGACTTCCTTCAACCTCCGTGTTGCTCTTGCCGTCGACAAGTTCATGAAATTGATACAGGCAATTGTCAGGATGAAAATTGCAATAAGAGAAAATAATTTTACGTAGGTGATTCTCCCTCCAACCATAACACCATTCTCATACTTGCTGTATAAGTATGCTTTGGAATATTGCCTTAGGAACGGCGTGCGGTGGGGAACTTCATTGTTAGTCTTCTGGCGTACGTAGTCAGCTATTTTTCTGTTGAAGGTCTCTATATCAGTGCCTGGATTTAATAAGACATAACAATAAGGTCCAGTACTATACCAATTAAAATTATCATGACCAATTATATCCTTAAACTTCTCCAGCGAAAGCGCGAAGTCGAATTGTAGTGAGGAATTGGCCGGCACCCTGATGATGCCTGAAATAAAGTATTCATTGTCGTGCTGATGAACAATACTTCTTCCCAAGATTCCTTTAGTAGTGTTAAAAAGACGTAAAGCCAAATCTTCCGTAATAACGATGGAATTCTTGTCGGTTAACAGGTTTTCTCGATCACCCTCCACAACTTCATATGAGAATATTTTAAAGTAATCCACACCAATATAATGTCCTCTTCCACGGATATCCTGATCACGTGCTGTAAGCACACCTTCGCTTACATATGACGCATGGGCTGCGTATTTCACCTCGGGAAAATCCTTCACCATCGATTCCGCCATCACTCCGGAAGAGGACTGGGCTGTCCAGATGCCGTGCGCCTGGACACGATTCTCCATTACCTGAAAAAGTCTTTCGTCGTTTTCGAAGAAGTTGTCTTTGTTAAATTCATCGCTTGCCCAGAGATAGATCATCAATGTACATGCAAGCCCAGTGGATAAACCCACAAGGTTTATCAACGAAGTCCCTTTGAAGCGATTGAAATTTCTAAGCGCGATAGTGAAATGATGCTTTAACATGTTCCTGATTTTTAATTGCTCATGATACTCTGGGAGAAAAATGATTTCAGTGGCCTATACCTTATACCATATACCCAATGACCATATTCTCAAGGATAAAAATACAACTGATACTCAGTGTGCTAATCTCACATTACCACCTGACGTCGTCAGGACCACGGGTATACCCCCTCCGTTAGATTGGCCGCGAACGAAAGTCTTGTCAAACTTTCCTGTAAAGTTTTTGAAGGGAACATCAATCGATTCAGCTTTGATATCAAGATCCAGTCCGAGTTGATCCGGTAATGTCACATCAATGTTTCCGTCGCTTGTTCTCAACGTCAATTCTTTCCGTAGTTCAATAAGGCTTCCCCTGATGTTTCCATCCGATGTGGATGCTTTAAACGATCCGGAAATTTCTTTAAAGTCAATATATCCATCTGACGTTTTTACGGCGATGTCACCCTTCACTCTGTTAAGTCTGATGTTGCCATCGCTGGTAGACGCAATGACATCTCCTCCAACTGACTCCAGATTAATAGTTCCGTCGCTTGTTTGAATCTCAACATTGCCCTTTATCTTTTTGATATAGACATCTCCGTCCGATGTTCTTCCCGAAATGTTTCCGACGATCTCCGCAAGTTCTATGGAGCCATCACTGGTTCTGAGGCTTTGATCACCGGTCAAACCAGTGACTGCGATATTGCCGTCAGATGTAACAAGATTACATATGGTTTCTCTAGGAACGTAAGCTTTGAACCCAACTGCCAAACTGTGCTCGAAGCTGAAGGGCTTGTACTGTCGCTTATCTTTTACGCTAATTTTAACTGAAGTGGAATTGTTTTCAATTTCAACAATAAAATCCTCCTCCAGTTTTTGAAGATCCATCTTGACAAGCTTACCGGCTCTTCGGACGATATAGAACACCCGTATTTCGTCTCCTGAAGATGGAATGATATCAAGGTGACCATCAGAAGTCGACAGATTGAGTTTGGCTGGTGTCGAAACTTTATAAGTTTGTGCGAACGAGTATTCGAAATCCTGCGCCGATGCGGTGCATATACCGAGAAAGGCACAAATAATTAGGGTTAACAGAGGTTTCATGGGGCATAGTTTATCTGAAAGCCCTGTTATCCAACCAAGTGCCATAAAAAAAGATGCCTCCTCCAGCTAATTTTTGGCGATTGTTTGTGCGCCGCTGTTCAAAAGTGTCAGTCATTGTTCGTATTCGGGCGCGCTTAAACCTAATAGATTTACAACTCCTCACCTATTGAAACCGCACAAAACAAGTCGCGGGTTGGGCTGTAAAAAATTATTAATCTAGCGTAATAATGCCAATACGTATGAAAAATTCGCGTCGGGATTTTATTAGAAAAAGTGCTTACCTGGGTACACTTTCAACCCTTGGTTTTAGTGAAAGCCAGGCTGCTACACTCGCGCAAACCAAAGAAGTCAACATAGAATTATGCCTTGCATACTTCTATGGATTACAGGAACGCAAGATTGCACTATCTAAACAAATGGGCATTCTCGGAGCGGTGTCCCCATCAAGCCCCTGGGCGGTGGGGCTACAGAATGTCAAGCCATGGACTCGGGAAGCTCTTGTCGCAGTTAAAAATGCCTTCGCCTCCAAAGGTCTACAGTGGCGAGTATTGGAAGGGACTCCTCCCCTTGACAAAGCAAAACTCGGTATCGCAGGCAGAGATGAAGAAATTGAAAACTTTATCACGCTAATGAAAAATATGAGGGGCGTTGGGTTGGACACAATTTGCTATAACTGGATGCCTGTCATTAGTTGGGCGCGCACGGATTTTGAAAAAATTGGTCGGGGTGGTGCCCGGGTTACGGCCTTTAACTATGAAAAAGTAAAAGACCTTCCATTGACAGAATATGGTGAAGTGACCGAAGAAAGGATGTGGAAAAATATGGAATACTTCCTAAAAGCAGTTGTGCCGGAAGCCGAGAAACATGGGATCAAGCTGGCGCTTCATCCTGATGATCCACCAGTGCCGAAGATCCGGGGTATCGCCAGAATAATGAGAACTGCAGACGCATTCAAAAAACTGATTGAACTTTATCCCAGCGAATACAACGGTCTGACCTTATGCCAGGGTACTTTCGCAACGATGGGAGAAGATATACCGGGTGTTATTAGATATTTCGGCGAACGCAAAAAGATCTTCTTTGTTCATTTCAGGGATATCAAAGGTGATAAATGGAATTTCGAAGAAACGTTCCACGACGAAGGAATAACGGACATGTATAAGGCAATGAAAACTTATTTTGAGGTAGGATTCAGCGGGCCTATGCGTGAAGATCACGTTCCAACTGTGGAAGGTGATAGCAATGAACATCCCGGTTATAGCGAGTATGGGACGCTATT
>CAMLER010000452.1 GCA_946478915.1 uncultured Chryseolinea sp. | reverse complement strand
GATGTACGCGAGAAGGAATGCCTGGCTGGAAAAAAAATGATGTGTTTGTGCCCATCTCATGGTGGTCAGTGAGAATGTTTGGCTTCCATTTTTGGAAGCTTTTGATTCGCGCCTTTGATTCCGGATGCTGTGCAACCATCCAATCACGATTAAGATCAAACCAATAATGGTTGTACCGCCCGGTTGGCCACGATTCATTATGCTCGTTATCCAGGGGATCGGTTGATGTCACCATGCTCTTTCGCGAGTTAACCCAGCTGCTGAAACGTTGCATACCGTCTGGATTGTAGCATGGGTCAAACAGGATAATCGTATTATTAAGATCATTTTCAATCTGATCTCCCTGGGCTGCCGCGAGATGATATGCCGCCAGCAAAGCTGCATTGACGCCGCTTGCTTCGTTGCCGTGTATACTGAAGCCCACATAGAAAACAAGTGGCATACCTGTAACATTCATTCCTGATGATTGCCTGGCATCTGTAAGCTGATTGTGTTGAACGCGAATGCTTTCCAGGTTTTGTTGATTTTTCGGAGATGTGATCGTAAGCAGTAATAGCGGTCTTGCTTCATAAGTATATCCGGTGACCTCAAGACTGATACGATCAGATGCCTTATCAAGTGCATACATGTAATTGATGAGGCGATCATGGGTTACATGCCATTCACCGACTTCATGCCCGATTATGCTTTTTGGCGTAGGTATTTCGGGGTTATAGGTAATGCCTTCAGGAAGATAATAGGAGAGATCAGGTTGGGCTATGGAACTAAATACATTCGCTAATGCCAGCACCCAGAGCATGATATGTTTTCGCATACTGGTAAATTAAAGAGGGAGTACTCAAATGGCAACTATATTTCATAAATATTGTCTGCCTGAAATGCATTTCTGATGATCATGGATACTGCGGTCAATCACCTTTCTATCGTTTTCATGAAAAGGCATAAGAATACGATGAGGATACGCAAGAGCGAATTCGCTTGCGTTCCCTTGCATTGACACCCTTAATGATGAGCTGTTGGATCGATTATTACTATATCGTCATTTTTTTAAGGAAAGATTTAATGGTTCTGTAAAGCAAATGTGTTTTTCAAAATTTACTTTTGTGTAACATGTAACCTACTTATGACAAGACTTCTACTCTTCAGTGTATTTGTGTGCACTACCGTAACCGGCACGTTTGGGCAAGGGGTTACTACATCAAACATCAGCGGAATCGTAAGGGATCAGAATGGAGAGCCATTGCCTGGCGCAACTATAATTGCGGAACATACACCGTCCGGTACTCAATACGGTACGTCTAGCCGTGTCGATGGTACTTTCACAATTCCAAACACTAGAGTTGGTGGGCCTTACCAGATCACGACAACATTTGTTGGGTACAACCAAGATAGACAGGAAAACATATTTCTCAGCCTTGGACAAACACACAATCTCCGAATACAACTTTCGGAATCCGCCATCGAATTAGAAGATATTGAAATTACAGCGAGCCGTGAAGACATATTCAACAGCGAAAGAACCGGCGCGTCGACAAACATATCACAGGAACAAATATCCAACCTTCCTTCCGTAGGAAGAAACCTGACCGACTTTACACGCCTTACGCCACAAGTTACCCTAACCGCTAATCAGGGTATCTCTATTGCAGGCGCAAACAATCGGTACAATTCCATTTTTATTGATGGCGCTGTCAACAATGATGTATTCGGTCTGTCAGAAACCGGAACCAATGGTGGTCAGGCGAATAGCATTAGCCCGATCAGCATTGATGCCATCGAAGAATTTCAGGTTGTGATCGCGCCATTCGACGTCCGCCTCGGCGGGTTTGCAGGGGGAGGAATAAATGCGGTGACCCGAAGCGGAAGCAACAACCTTTCGGGTTCCGTTTATACTTTTTACAGAAACGAAAAACTGGCAGGAAAAACCCCAACTGATATTGAAGGCGGTGAGCGGGTCAAACTCGACGATTTCACGGCCCAGACCACAGGCCTTAGATTGGGTGGCCCGATTCTAAAGGACAAACTTTTCTTTTTTGTGAATGCAGAGATTCAAAGGGACGAAACGCCGCAACCTTTTGACTATGCGACATACAATGGTACGATTACACAGTCCGACCTAAATTCCCTTACCGAGGTGCTAAGAACCCGGTATAATTATGATCCAGGTGGCTACCTTGATAACCCGTCCGAAACCAGAAGCAATAAGTTTCTTGTGAGGTTGGATTACAATCTTAGCAATAGCCACAAATTGACGGTTCGGCACAGTTACACTAAGGGTGAGGCGTTTAAACGTGCCAGGTCTACGAATTCGAATATTAACTTTAGTAATAATAGTGAGTTTTTCCCAAGCACTACCAATTCCACGGCTGTAGAATTGAAAAGCTCGTTCGGAAATTCAAAATCAAATAACCTTATCCTGGGCTATACGTCGGTAGTGGATGACCGCGGGTCGATCGGTTCCGATTTTCCCCGGGTAACTATCAATGATGGAGCAAATCGTGTTATTTTCGGAACAGAGCCTTTTTCCACTATTAACCAGCTCAAATCAAAAATTTTCACATTAACCGACAACTTCACAGTTTACAAGCAGAACCATGTGCTTACTTTTGGTACCCACAATGAATATGGTAGTTTCTACAATGCATTCATAGGAAATGCTTTTGGTACATACACGTTCGCCGACCTGAATAGTTTTTTGAATGAGCAGCCTTCTACAGATTACGAAAGAAGTTATTCCCTCGTTGATGATATTTCAGGCGACGGAACAAAGGCCGCTTCAGATTTCCAGACGCTGCAACTCGGTGTCTATGCGCAGGATGAAATAACCATCAGTCAAAAGCTTAAAATTTCCGCCGGCCTTAGAATCGACATTCCAATGTTTCTTAACAAGCCGCAAGCGGATACTTATTTCAACAATACGGTTATTCCTAAAATTGAGGCTGAAGGATACGATCTACAGGGCGCGCGTGTTGGCGAAGTGCCAAAGCCTCAACTCATGCTGTCGCCGCGGATTGGATTTAACTATGACGTTACGGGCGAACAAACAACACAGGTACGAGGTGGTGTTGGAATCTTTACTAGTCGCATTCCCTATGTGTGGCCTGGTGCAAGTTTCAATAACAATGGTATTCTCATCGGTGCAATTCCAGGTAATGCAAATCCGCAGGTGCTCTTCAGGCCAGATCCTAATAACCAATATGATGCACAGGATGTCGGTGCAGTAGCAGCAACACCCTCAGGGGATATCAATATTTTCGCCCGGGATTTTAAGTTTCCGCAGGTATTCAGAACTTCCCTTGCTATTGATCAGTTGCTACCGGGTGGTGTGGTCGGAACGCTTGAAGGAATTTTTAGCAAGACGCTTAATAATATCAACTACGAGCAATTTAATATTAAGCAACCTACGACAACCCTCGCTGGCGCCGATAACAGACCGCGATGGAATCGGAGTGATCCTGTCGACGGTACCTATCGCCATATTCTTTTAGGCAAGAATACCAGCAAAGGTTATAGCTACAACCTTACTGCTCAGTTGAGAAAGAATTTTGATTTTGGATTGTCAACTAACATCGGTTATACTTTCGGCCGATCAAAAGTTTTGAATGAGGGTACGTCGTCGCAAAATTCTTCTCAGTGGAGATATATCGAAAACGTGAATGGAAAGAACCGGCTTGATGTATCTTATTCCGATTTTGATCTTGGTTCACGCATTGTGGCGAGCGTATCCTACCGAAAAGAATTTTTGGACCATTTTGCCACAACGATCTCATTATTCTACAACGGGCAATCCGGGGCACGTTATTCGTATATCTATAGAAATTCGCTTCTTAATGACGATCCCCAGGCCGGCAATACCGATGGTGACCTTATCTACGTTCCAAGGAATTACGCAACTTATGGTGAGGCACTTGCAGCAGGAGAGATTCGTTTTTTGCCAGTTACCGGTAGCTCCCCCGTTAGTGAAGATCAGCAATGGGCCGACTTAAATGAATTTATTGAGAATGATGAATACCTGCGATCGAGGAGAGGACAGTATGCTGAGCGAAATGGTGATCGCCTTCCATTCACAAATGTGATCGATCTGCGCGTGCTGCAGGATTTTTTTATCACTGTGAATTCTACACGACATACGCTGCAACTTAGTTTCGATGTATTCAACTTTACGAACATGCTCAATAAGGATTGGGGACGACAATATTTTACCACCAATGAGCAGTTTAGATTGATAGAATATGTCAGTCTCGGTGACGACAATATCCCGAATTTCAGGTTTCAAAAACCTGCGACGGTAAAAAACATCGACGATTCGGGCCTTATTAGTTCGCGGTGGCAAGCTCAAATCGGTGTGCGCTATTCTTTTTAATTTTTGATGATTGTGCTGCAACACCCGTTGCAAGAAATGGCCTTTTTATTTTACGCAGGAATGAGTATTTTCATATCCCTATGCAGGTTTTTTACCGCTGTATATGCTCAGTTTGGCTTCTTTTGGCATGTTTTTCCTGCGGACAACCTCAGAACGACATCGATGAAGCAGAACCGCAAATTGAACTCGACCTTGAAGCCATCAAGGAAAGAGGCTACATCAATGCATTGGTCGACAATAATTCAATTAGCTATTTCATCTATAAGGATCACCCGATGGATTACGAGTATGAATTGCTTAAGTTGTTAGCCGATGAATTAAAGGTCGAATTGAAGATCAAAGTAACTTCTGGAATTGATCGTGCGATCGAACAGTTGAATTCGGGCGAAGGTGATATCATGGCCTTCCCGCTTGCGATCACAAAACCCCT
>CAMLER010000451.1 GCA_946478915.1 uncultured Chryseolinea sp. | reverse complement strand
GGTTCAACTCCCGCCCCGGGTACTAAAAAAGTTCGATGTTCGATGTTCGGTGTTCAGTGTTCGATGTTCGATATTCCATGTTCACCTACTTTGTCAACTTGTGAATTATGTCTGGGGCACCGGTTAGAAAAGAGTTAAAAAATTCCGGGTCACAACGGACACGAAGGAGGTGACCAGATTATTCCATCCTGATAGTACAGATATATCCCATAAAGAGTAGTCAAGATAACCCAGCGTCCCTGGGACAGGAGACGCTGCTTTGACTCCACCCTGCTTCCGGACGCGGTTTTATTACGGCTATACCGGAGAACACCCGTCCCTTCATTCCCTGGCACTGCGCGTAGTCGGACGGCATCGTTCGATTCTGAAATCCAGTAACTAGAGAAAAAGGATAATAATCATGTTTTTTGCCATGGCACCAATTTCGCAAAGCCTCCGTAAAATTTCTCTTATGCTGCGGAATTACCTGAAGATTGCAATCCGAAGTCTCCTCCGAACTAAACTGTATTCGATTATTAATATTCTCGGTCTTTCTCTTGGGGTCAGCTGTTGCCTTCTTCTCTCGCTCTATGTTAAGGATGAATTTGAATATGATCGCCACCATGAAAGACTTGCAGACCTTTATCGGTTGAATACTGAATTCAAAGGAGTGGTGGGTTTTGACAGGCTGGCGTCGGTATCTCCACCTATAACAATGGCATTGAAAGAGGACCTTTCAGAAGTTGAAGCCGCAGCAAGGATATTTCCGACTTTTAGTGCTGAGAACCTTATCCAGTACGAGGACAACAAATTTTACGAATCCAAAGTATATCTGGCGGACTCTACACTTTTTGACGTCCTCACCTATGAGTTCATTGAAGGTAACCCAAAGAAAGCTCTTACGGATGCCAATACCGTTGTGATCTCGGAATCAATTGCACGCAAACTGTTCGGCAATGAATCAGCGCTTGATAAAAGTATTTTGATCAGCCATGGCGACAGCCCGGCTAACTACAAAATAACGGGGGTGTATAAGCAGAACAAGTCTTTCTTAGATGTAAATATGTTTACGTCTGTTATGAGTGGGGGCCTGGGAGAATACATGCGTAACAACCCCCAGGCTGCTGATGAGTGGGCAGGGCAAAATTTTGTGGGCGGATTCTTGAAGCTGAAGCCTGGCCATTCCAAAGATCTGATGGAAAAGAGCATTAACGATGTTCTTATAAAATATGGGGCGGAAGATATCAAAGCGTTGGGGATAACGAAGACATTACACCTGGAACCAGTGAAGGATATTCATTTGAAATCCGAAGTAGACAAAAGTCAACGGATAACTTATATCTACATCGTCGTTTCAATTGCAGTTTTCATTCTAATGTTGGCCTGCATTAATTTTATGAACCTTTCTACTGCTAAGGCTACCAAGCGAGCTTCTGAAATTGGAATACGGAAGGTAATGGGCGCATTTCGCGGGAGTCTCATCCGGCAGATTCTCGGAGAAGCGATGGTAATTGTAATCCTTTCCATAGTAGTAGCGGTGGTTCTTGTGTATGCAGCGCTCCCCGCGTTCAATGAACTTTCCGCAAAAAGCATTTCTCTCGATAACGAAACCGCATTGTATTTTGGGATGGCATTGGTTGTCTTGACGATTTTGACTGGACTAGTTGCTGGAAGCTATCCTGCATTTTACATGTCTTCATTTCAGCCTGTCCAGGTTTTAAAGGGAAAATTCGCATTGAGTAATGCCTCCGGTAAACTTCGTCAGGGTCTTGTGGTATTTCAATTCACCGTCGCGATCGCCCTGGTGTGCGGGATGATTATTATCTCCAGGCAACTTTCCTTTATGAAGGAAAAAGATCTTGGCTTTGATCCGAATGCTAAAATAGTAATCCCACTTCGAACGGCTGAAGCAAAACAGAAATATACAACGTTGAAAACCGCGTTGACATCGGTAGGTTCTGTTCAGGGAGTTTCTGCCACAAATTATCCCCCGGGCAATACAATCTTCAGCGATATGGCGTACTATACGGAGGGAGGAAACATGGATAATGCGATCCTTAACCGCAGAAATACCATCGACTTTGATTACCTCCAATTGATGGGGATAGATCTGATAGCGGGTCGATCCTTTACCAACAATCGCCAGATGGATTCACAGGGCAAATTGATGATCAATCGCGCATCGGCGAAAAAATTTGGTAAGGAACCCGAGCAAATGATCGGACAAAATATTCACTTCGACTGGCAAGGGAACCACAACAGTTTCGAAGTGATTGGAGTGGTTGAAGACTTTAACCAGACTTCGTTGAAAGATCCGATTATTCCAATAGTTTTTGAGATGCCAGAAAGCGAAAACGAATACAACTTCATTGTTGCAAATGTGAATTCATCTGAGTTTTCCCAAAGCATTTCCGCTATCGAAAAGGTATGGACTGAGCAGGTCAACGATGCTCCTTTCGAGTATACCTTCCTTGATGATGATCTGCAAAAACAATACAATGAAGATCAGCGTGTCTCTAAGATCATTACCAGTTTCGCTGTGATTGCCATGATCGTTTGCAGCCTGGGATTGTATGGATTGTCATCATTTATGGCGGAACGAAGGCTCAAAGAAATCGGCGTTCGAAAAGTTCTGGGAGCAAGTATTCCACAGATATTGGCGATGATGTCAATGGAATTTGTAAAACTTGTGCTGCTTGCCTTTGTTATCGCAGGTCCGCTTTCCTGGTACGCAATGAGTAAATGGCTGGAAGGATTTGAATACAAGACGCCTTTGAACATATCTATTTTTATACTGGCGGGACTTAGCGCTCTAGCTATTGCGTTGTTTACCATAAGCTATGAGTCATTCAGGGCAGCCAACACAAACCCTGCCCGTACCCTACGGAATGAATAGGCGCGGTTGACTCATTTTCCTGCTTCATGAATGCCAGGTGCAGAAATGTTTCGATATTAGCGGCTGGAGCTGTCACTTGCTGCCGCTTATGGATGATTCAATAAAAATTCGGATAGGAATTAAGAACGATTTACCTCGTGTGCTTGAGCTTGTAAAAGAGCTTGCAGAATATGAAAGAGCACCTCACGAGGTGATCAACACAGTCGATCAAATGGAAGTGGATGGATTTGGTCCAAATCCTATCTTTGGCTTTTTTGTGGCTGAAAACGGAAACGAGATTGTGGGACTGTCACTCTTTTACTGGAGGTATTCAACGTGGAAAGGGAAGCGTCTTTACCTGGAAGATATCATTGTGACGGAGAAGGAGCGGGGAAAACAGATTGGTAAAAAATTGTTTGAACGTACGATGCAGCACACGCTCGACGAAAAGTGCTCGGGAATGATGTGGCAGGTCTTGGATTGGAATGAACCTGCCATCAATTTTTATAAGAAGTATGGAAGTACGATCCAGACTGAATGGATGAACTGCACGCTAGAGAGTGCCCAGATCGAAACAATTCTAAATACAGTGGGAAAGAATAGCTAACGCAATTTTTAACTGTAAGCGCAACGGGATCACAGATTTTATATTTTAAAATCGAGAGATCTATTCTTATTAACCATGCAATGACTTTCGCGGAATTTGTTGCGCTAGCGGCATCCTCTGAAAACCACTTGGTTTCTAAACATCAACATCGAGAATCGCCCAGACCGGAATGAAATATCCGCCTTTGAGGAGCACCACATCATCAGCGTAATCAATTACATCTGACTCAGTTTCCAGAGTCTCACCGTTTGGGAGGCGCATGTAGATATTGATCGACACATGCTCGGAGTTACTGATGATCATGGCTCGCTCCAGTTTGTGTCGTCGAGCTTCCTTTTCGTCATTGTTGTCCAGTACATCCTGATGGCCAAAATGAAACATATTTATATCACATGGATTAATGAATTTTGCGTTTTTCATAGGGAGTAAAATTTATGTTAATAAAACATGTGGACGAATTCGTCCCACTGAAACCAATAGCAAAGTCCTTTCTATTGTCTTAGAACCCTGAAAAGCAAATAGTAGCGCACCGACCGCGCCGCGGTTGATACACCTGGCTTAAAATCTGTTATCGAGAGACCATCTTGACGATGAATCAGGTCGCCGCTAGCATGTACTGCAAGTGGTGTTAGCTTTTTGGATACAATTTCTTTGTCATACGCTGCAAATTCGTGAATACAAGTACTGACACACTCTGACTTACCTTTTGCGGGAAAATGAAAATGATGATTTGCAGGCAGACTACTCCAGAGAAAGGAAATTGCAATGACCAATATGGACATCCTTACTTTCATCCCCTGACCCCGCGTTTCGGAACTAATAGAAAGTTAACAAATATTTCAGGCGTTTGGCTTAGAATGAAGTACAAATTTATGGAACTTCTTCAAGAAGGGTCATAAAAGCCACGTGTTTATCCTTGAATCTCAATCGCAGTTTTTCGAGTATTGAAGGGGCAAATTTTTCGAAATACAAGTTTACTTCCTTCAGCGTTGGCGCAAGATATTGTACGCTGTAGGAGGTGTTGGTCTCGTCATCGTCATGAAGAACTTTGTAGATTTTGAAATCAGAAAAAAGCTTGGTTCGCATCACCTCTGGAATATGAACCGTTTTCATCCATTGCAGCCATTCTATTTCAACTTCTTTATCGATCCCAATGGTAATGTTGTATAAAAGCATGTCTAAAGGTACCGGTCAAAAGCGGAATGTCATACTGTAAACTCATCAACTTTTCTACCATGACTTTTACCCTAACGACTCACGCAGTCTGGGCGTAAAATGCGGGGTCACAAGACCATAAAGGAAACAGCAATGTTCACCGCGTAGCACAAAAACC
>CAMLER010000450.1 GCA_946478915.1 uncultured Chryseolinea sp. | reverse complement strand
ATTAACGCTGATACAAGAAAGAATGTCTGAAATGTATCGGTCCATACAATCGTTTTGATCCCTCCTCTGAAAGTGTAAATCCAAATCAGACCGATCGTTGTGGCGACGGTAACAAAGAATGGCACGTTCCAAGCATCGAATAAAAATAGTTGCAGAACAGTAGCTGCCAGATATAAGCGAAGCGAAGAGCCAATCGTACGCGATATGAGAAAAAAGAAGGCTCCGGTCTTGTAAGACCAGAAATTAAACCGATGCTCTAAATAGGTATATATCGAGACTAGATTTAACCGATAATATAAGGGCATCAAAACTCCAACGATCACCCAATATCCAATAACATATCCCAAAACGACCTGGAAATAACCAAAGCCAATTTTACCTACGTTCCCTGGTACGGAAATAAATGTAAGTCCGGACAGTGACGCGCCAATCATTCCAAACGCAACTAAAAACCACGGAGATTGCCTGTTGCCCGTAAAAAAGGTTGTCGTATCCGCCCCTCTCGACGTCAATACCGAGATCAGGATCAGCATTGCAAAGTAGGCTAGCAAAATTGTTATAACCAGAGCAGGCGACATGTGTTTTAATTTTGACGGAGCAAACAATGAGGAATTAACCTAAATTCCAAATCGTTTTGGTTTTGCCGCTTCGCTGAAAACATGAAAATGCCTAACTTTGTAGTTTAAAATTCTGTCGATATGAAACCGGAATTTCAGGAAGAAGAATCTGTGGAAGTATTGGATGCCGTAGAGACGACAGACTTGATGGATCTTGTGGTGTTCAACGACGACGTAAACACGTTCGAACACGTGACACGCACTTTGATCAAAGTATGTCAGCATACTCCGGAGCAAGCCGAGCAATGCACGCTTATCATCCATTATAAGGGAAAATGCCAGGTAAAAAATGGAACCTTTGATTTCCTGCGCCCTATGCGGGAAGCTATTTGCGAGGCCGGCATCGATGCGCGGATTCTATAGACATACCATTCACTGGAATTGTGGATTACCCCTCGAAACTAATTGAAGACGCTGTCAACCAGGTCGCGAAGCTTCCCGGCATCGGGAAAAAAACTGCTTTGCGCCTTGTTCTGCACCTCATAAAAAATAAAGAAGAAAATACATTCGAGCTTACCGATGCACTAAATAAGCTTCGTTCAGGTATAATGTTCTGTGCTCATTGCCACAACATCGCAGATACGGAGTGCTGCTCCATATGCGCAAGCCAAAAGCGAGACCGGAGAATCCTTTGTGTCGTTGAGGACGCTAAGGATGTGATGGCGATTGAAAATACTTCCCAATATAATGGGCTGTACCATGTAATCGGTGGCGTCATTTCGCCAATGAATGGAATTGGTCCTACCGATCTAAAGATTGAATCGCTGGTAACGCGCCTGACAAGTGACTCAGAGGTCAGGGAAGTCATTCTAGCCCTCAGCCCCACCATGGAAGGGGATACAACAGCCTTTTACATCAACAAACGCATCAAAGACCTCACCGGTAAGATCACGGTAATAGCCCGGGGTGTTCCCGTCGGCGGTGACCTGGAATATGCTGACGAGATTACTTTGGGAAGAAGTATCCTGGGTCGGACGGTTTTTGGGTAGGCATCGACACCGGAGGTACCTTATACCTTATACCTCTATACCCTATACCCATACCTCATCCCAATTAATCACCCCCAACACTACCAACTTCCATCATAAATCATTTTCTTTGCCCCGTTTTTAATACAACCATGAATAAACTTTCGGACCGGATTGAAGCTATTGAAGAATCAGCTACGTTGGCTATGGCTGCCAAAGCGCGCGAATTCAAAACCAGAGGCATTGACGTTATTGGTCTTAGCCTTGGCGAACCTGATTTCAAAACACCTCAACACATTTGTGAGGCGGCAAAAGTTGCTATTGATGAAGGCAAATATTTCGCTTACCCCCCAGTGGCGGGCTACCAGGATCTACGCGAGGCGCTTGCAGCCAAGTATCAAAAGGAAAACAAGGTTCCCTATAAAGCTGAAAACATTGTTGTATCAAATGGAGCAAAACAATCCATCGCGAACGCTATGCTCGCGTTGATCAATGCCGGCGACGAAGTAGTGGTATTCTCACCTTATTGGGTTAGCTATGATGCTTTGGTGCGTCTTGCTGAAGGTGTTCCAGTTATGGTCAAAGGTGGAATTGAAAATGATTTTAAGGTTACAGCCGCACAGCTCGAAAAGGCTATTACTAAAAAAACAAAGGCAATAATTTTTTCGTCGCCATGCAATCCGACAGGTTCTGTATTCTCGCGAAAAGAATTACAAGAGATAGCAGATGTAGTGCTAAAACATCCCAATCTTCTTGTGATCGCTGACGAGATTTACGAACATATCAACTTTACAGGCGAACAGGTAAGCATCGCTTCATTCCCCGGCATGATTGATCGCACAATAACTGTTAACGGTTTTGCAAAAGGCTTTGCAATGACAGGATGGCGGGTTGGATATATCGCTGCGCCCAAATGGATTGCCGATGGATGTAACAAGGTTCAGGGTCAGGTGACTTCAGCAAATTGTTCGATCGCACAACGTGCTGCGCTGGCAGCAATTACCGGCGATATTACACCCACGAATAAGATGGTTGAAGAATATCGCAACCGAAGAGATATCGTTTATAATCTTCTGAAAGAAATACCGGGTGTGAAGGCGAATTATCCGGAAGGTGCGTTCTACTTCTTCCCCGATGTAAGCGCATACTTCGGTAAGTCTGATGGAAATTTCACCATCAAGAACGCTGATGATTTCTGCTTTTATATGCTTGAGAAAGCGCATGTGTCTCTCGTCCCCGGAGGCGCATTCGGCGAAGAGAAATGCGTAAGACTTTCTTATGCAGCATCGGAGAAGAATTTGAAAGAAGCGCTTGCCAGGATGAAGGAGAAGCTTGCTGAATTGAAGTAATCGGTGAAAGATGATCGGGGGTGATCGGTACCCAATGGCTATCGGGTCAGTCGGCTCGAATGACGTGAGTTCAACTTTGCGCCTGCCTGATTGGAAGCCAGGTGAGACCTTCTATAAGATATATCGGTAGATTCAGCTAACACATGCTCTGGCGTTTTGCGTTAAGCTTTCTGCGTTCTGCCTCCGCACAAGCTGTCGGCTGATCGCTGTAAGCTAACAGCTTAATTATTCTCAAACTGCTGCTCCAGCGGCGCTACCCTCTCCAGGTCATCACGAATTTTCTTGTCGACGGGCGTCTCTTTGATAACGTTATAACCGTCCCAAAATGCTTTGTTATACGGATAATCCTGAAATTGAAGTCCATAGTTTCTCATCTTGTCGGTCGATGTGATTCGCTCTTCGGTCTTTGCTTTCACTTCATTGATCAGCAGCGATTGTTGCAGTTCGGTTTCGAACCTCAGCTCAGATGTCGTTTCATCGAACCATTTCTCAATTGTAGTCACGGTTATATAATTCAGGAACATCTTTCCATCAAATGGCTTAAAGTCTATTGTCTTGTGATAAGCCACATGCTTGCTTACCAGATTCTTTTTTCGTTCAAGGTTTTCTCCACTTACTTTGAATTCGAGATGATTGATTGCATAATCGCTTTTATTGATGTAGATCTTGAAGAAAAAATCCTCACCGTGTGAAACGACAAATACTTCATTACTATTATAATATGAATCCGGCTCGCGTTTTAATCCTGCATAGAATGATTCATGATCATCGATTTGTCGATACCTGATGTTGTTATGCAGTAAAAGATCTTCAAGCAGATTCTGTTGTCTGAAGAAAGGTGCATATTTATTATCGTAGCCCAGACTCTTGCGCACTTCAACAAGCTTTACACGCTCGCGAAGCTTTGATTTGTTTCTCGGCGCGATATAATTCTCGTCATAGATTTTGACCGCCGCTTCGAGCAATGATATGGAAGTCCCTCCCACTTTTTTTACATCACGATAGAATCCGTCCATGAGATAGGGTTCCATTGGGAAATTGCTTTCCACGCGGCCCAAAGCAATTTTCAAAATTTCGCCACCCGACAGCGAGTCCGTTACAACCACCTCTTCAAGAACTGTGGTTGATTTGATCATACCAATCGATTCCGGTTTGCTTTCAATCAACGACCAAATGGGTGCCTCAAAATTTTCATAGCCCAGCATGCTAATTACCAGGATTTCATTCCGATATTCGACGGGGATATGAAAATCAAACTCACCCTGGAGATTGGTCACTGTGCTGATAGACTTTCCCTTAATGCCTACTGAGGCGAACGGCAAGGGTTCCGCGGTGAGATTATCCTGAACGCGCGTCGATAAAGTAATTTTTTGCGCTGTCGCACAAAATACCGTTAAAGAAAACAGAATGATACAAACAGCTCTCATAACAGTAAATGAACGATCAAGTTGGCTAATCGACGGATTTTTTCAAACCGTGTGTAGGATATTGCCTTAAAATGCAGATTTATCGCCATTAACCTTTCCTGATCGGTTTTGCTTTTCATTCCGTAACTTTATTGTTCAAATTACTGGCTTGAAATTTTTTGAAGACATCCCCGGAATTTGGAAGCGCGCCTACTTATGGCTTTGCTTCTGGTACGCACTGAATTATGGTGTAGGTACTTTTATTGAGTATGAATTAAATACACATCATACTTATATCTTCTGGAATGCATTGCATCTATTCAATGCACTTTGTATTCTCATCGTAGGTATATTCTTTTATTCAAACTGGCTTTTCAGGTTCAGTGTATACATTCAAATTGCTGGGCATTTTGTCGGTACCATGCTTCATTTCCTCATCATGGGCTCGCTGTCCTACTACCTTGAAAAT
>CAMLER010000449.1 GCA_946478915.1 uncultured Chryseolinea sp. | reverse complement strand
CTGCCGACGAGCACCACCTTGAATGTTGAGTGTTGAATATTGAGTGTTGTGTGTTTGTTTGTTCGATGTTCAGTGTTCAGTCACTTTTTCTTCCCTGCAGATGTCTTCTTTCCAGCACTCTTTTTCTTCGCAGCTTTCTTGGCTGTCTTCTTCGCCACTGGTTTCTTCTTCGCTGCGGCTGCTTTTTTAACCGGTGCTTCCGCTTCTTTCACTTCTTTACTACGACGAGCCCCAAATCTTCCGTGGCGCTCCGGCGTATTCTCCGCTAACGTCAGACATTCTTCGAGCGTCAACTCTTTTGGATCTTTCCCCTTGGGAATCTTAACGTTTTTCTTTCCTACTTTAATATATGGACCGAAACGTCCATTGAGGATTTGGACATCCGGATTCTCATCAAACAATTTGATCATCTTGTTCGCATCGGAAATACGTTTTGCTTTGATCAACTCGATTGATTGCTCGGGTGAGATATCATAAGGATCGGTATCCTTCGGAATAGAGACAAATTTCTTATCGTGCAGCACATACGGACCAAATCTTCCGATGTTCACAACGACAGGCTTATCCTCAAACAGTCCAAGGTCGCGGGGCATTTTGAAAAGCTCGAGCGCATCTTCCAACGTTATATTCTCGATGAATTGTCCGGGTCTCAGGCTGGCAAACTTTGGTTTTTCCCCACCATTATCATCGGGATTTTCACCGATCTGAGCGTACGCTCCGAATTTGCCCAACTTCGCGTAAACATTTTTACCGGTCTTTGGATCAACACCTAACTCACGACTCTTACCCACCGATGAGCGCTCAACTTTTTCCGTGGCGGTAACCTTCTTATGAAATGGCCGATAGAAATCATGGATCATTTTCTTCCAGTCAAGTTTGCCGGAAGCTATTTCATCAAACTCCTGTTCGATCTCCGAGGTAAAAGAGAAATCAGTTATATCGGGAAAATGTTCAACCAGAAAATCATTTACAACCATAGCGGTATTGGTAGGAAAGAGCTTATTCTTTTCCGCTCCCGTTATCTCTGTATCCTCGACATTGCTGATTGAATTATCTTTTAGCGTCAGAACCTTGTATTTCCTTTCAACACCTTCTCTCGCCTCTTTTACCACATAACCACGCTTTTGAATGGTCGTAATGGTAGGTGCATAGGTAGAAGGACGTCCTATTCCCAACTCCTCCAATTTTTTTACAAGACTCGCTTCAGTGTATCGCGGCGGATGACGGCTAAATATTTGTCGTGCCACCAGCTTATCAAGCGAAAGATTCTGACCCACTGTCAATGGAGGCAACACCTTGCTGTTTTCTTCCTCGTCGTCATCATCACCAGACTCCGTATATACGCGGAGAAATCCGTCAAATTTCACTACCTCCCCCGTTGCGACAAGTGTTCGTGGATTGGTAGAAATACCAATAGTTGCAGTAGTCTTCTCCAATTCCGCGTCGGCCATCTGCGATGCAATCGCCCGTTTCCAAATGAGTTCGTAAAGACGCAATGCGTTGCGATCCATTCCTGGATCCATCACCGAAAAATCCGTTGGTCTGATAGCTTCGTGAGCCTCCTGTGCCGACGATGATTTGTTTTTATATTCTCGTGGTTGAAAATATTCTTTACCAAATGCAGCATTGATCTGATTTCTCGAACCCGCTCTTGCCTCATCCGAAAGATTAACGGAATCGGTACGCATATAGCTGATCTTTCCGGCTTCATAAAGTTTCTGCGCTACCATCATCGTTTGGATAACAGAAAATCCAAGTTTTCGCGCTGCTTCCTGTTGCAACGTCGATGTCGTAAATGGAGGAGCCGGACTTCTTTTTGATGGTCGTGTTTGCAGATCCGTTATTGAAAACCTGGCATTTTTGCAGGATTCAAGAAATTCGAGCGCTTCTTCTTCTGTGTCAAATCGCTCACCAAGTTCCGCAACTAAATTTTTTCCATTGCCCAGATCGAACAATGCGTTGATCTTAAACGATGACTTCGAATTGAAATCGCTGATCTCGCGTTCACGGTCTACAATTAACCTGACGGCTACGGATTGAACACGTCCGGCCGACAATCCGGTCTTGATTTTTTTCCAGAGAATGGGACTCAATTCATATCCCACCAATCGATCCAACACGCGACGCGCTTGCTGCGCATTCACCAGATCGATATCGATGCCTCTCGGGCTCTCTAACGAATTCAGTATCGCTTTCTTCGTGATTTCAGTAAAAACTATTCTGCGCGTCTTAGCATCATTCAGATCAAGCACTTCTTTAAGATGCCAAGAAATCGCTTCTCCCTCGCGGTCTTCATCACTTGCCAGGTAAACCATCTGAGCATCTTCAGCAAGTTTTCTCAGTTTCGTAATTACTTCCTTTTTTTCCGGACTGACTTCGTAAGTCGGTTCAAAATTATTTTCAATATCGATTGCGCCACTTCCTTTCGGCAAATCTCGAATGTGACCCATGCTGGAAGCTACCTTAAAATCTTTCCCCAGGTATCCTTCAATTGTTTTCGCTTTCGCGGGTGACTCTACTATTACCAGATTCTTTGACATTCGCTGTTTTTATAGTTCAAGGGCTCCAAATATCCGCAAATTTTTAAAAAATCAAATTTTACCTGCCGAAGCGGGTACGCTAACGATCTGTAAACGGACCATTGAAAAGTGTAATTTAAACTCTGAAATACACCTGTTTACCAAATTTTTCCCGCAAGATTAAGCATTTTACTTTAGCTTAAGTATTTACTTGCACGCAAAAACAAATTTTCCCGATCTAACAACTTAATAAGATGTTGAGATACTTGTACCTGCTTCGTCATGCGGAAGCAAAAGAAAAACAGATTGGTCAGGATGATATCGATCGAAGACTTACACCGCGCGGAATGCGTGAAGCCCTTTTGATGGGAAGTTATCTGTACAAAGAAAAAGCAAAGATTGATATCATTATTTCAAGTCCGGCAGAGCGGGCGAAAGCAACGGCTGGGCTCGTGGTCGATGGCTTGAAGTGGGACCACAAAACGATCACCTTTCACGATGAACTATTTGAAGCATCATCACGAACGTTCTTCAATTTTCTTTTTACACTCGACGATGCACACAAGCATATCATGCTCATCGCTCATAATCCAGTTATCTCATATGTTGCTGAATACCTTACCAAAGAAGAGATCGGCGACATGGCACCCGGATCATTGGCCACAATAAAATTTGCAATTCCATCGTGGAAAGAGATCGGCGAGGGAAAGGGTGAGCTGGAGAACTATATCTTCCCCGAAATGTTAGAGGATTAGAAAATTTGAAGATTGGAAGATTAGAAGATTGGAAAATTGGAAGATTTCAAGATTCGAAAATTGAAAGATTGAATATAAAACACGGCGATTTTCAAGACAGCACGTGCATGATGTACTGGCGACTAATAACGATTAACTAATAACGATTAACAATTAAACTCTCGTGTCGAAAGAAGAAGTGATAGATAGTTTTGATCCGAATGGGCCTGGGATTGCTGGTAATTTGTTTGGGTTGCCGTTTGATCCTGAGAATGCGGAATTGGTAATCTTGCCTGTTCCATGGGAGGTGACGGTTTCTTATCACACCGGAACTGCTGCAGCACCGTCAGCAATTCTAAATGCCTCGTCACAAGTAGATGTACACGTAAACGACATTGAAGACGCCTGGAAGCTAGGTGTAGCGATGCTACCCATTCCACAAAAAATGGCGGATGAAAGCAAGAAACTTCGTGCAGTGAGTTCGCTTCATATTTCACGTTTGGAAAAAGGTGAGCAGTTCGATCCTGATGATGTGTTGCTGAAATCTATAAATGAGGCAAGCGAGAATCTCAATATTTATGTAAAGTCGACAATCGAGAAATTATTGAAAGCCCGAAAAATTGTCGGACTTGTTGGAGGTGAACACAGTGTACCACTCGGTTTTATCCGAGCATTGAGTGAAGAGTACGATCGTTTTGGAATTCTTCAGATTGATGCACATGCAGATCTGCGAAAGGCTTACGAGGGTTTTACTTATTCTCATGCATCGATCATGTACAATACACTGAAGATTCCCGCTGTGTCCAGGTTGGTACAGGTTGGGGTTAGAGATCTTTGCGAAGAGGAAATGAATGTTATACAGCGTGCGATGGGACGCGTAGTTCCCTTCTTTGATCAGGACATCAAGGAAAAAATGTACGCAGGCACTGCGTGGGATCATATCTGCGATGAAATTATCGCACAGCTTCCGAAAAATGTCTATATCAGTTTCGATATCGATGGACTCGACCCGAAGCTTTGTCCTGGAACAGGAACGCCAGTACCTGGAGGATTGGAATTCTCGCAGGCTACTCATTTAATAAAGAGACTGGCATTGTCGGACCGGAGGATCATCGGGTTCGATCTCTGCGAAGTTGCGCCAGGAAAAGATGACTGGGATGCCAACGTTGGCGCGCGCATTTTATATCATCTTTGTAACTGGTGCGCGGTGTCACAAAGAAAACTCAAGATCAAAAAACCACTGGTTAACAAGGTAAGAATGACTTAAAGGCATACCTTTATCAATCTTACTCACTGATGAGCGAAACCATTGGCACAATAGCATCCGGTGTATGGACACCCGTTCTCTTCCTTCTCATTCTGGGTGGTTTGTTCTTCCTCTTCTATTCAAGGTTTGTACCGTATAAATATTTCGGTCATACTATCGCGATCCTGAGGGGCAAATACAACAATCCCAACGATCCGGGACAGATCAACGCTTACCAAGCGCTTTCTACAGCACTGGCATCAACGGTTGGGATGGGTAATATTGCCGGCGTAGCGGCTGCTATCGCAATT
>CAMLER010000448.1 GCA_946478915.1 uncultured Chryseolinea sp. | reverse complement strand
CCTTGTCAACTATGGGTAAAAATGCATATAGTTTCTAAATATATTATTTACGCATTCAGACTTCTGGTTCGCAATTCGTTTTTTACTTCGATAAACATAATCGGACTTGCAATCGGGTTTGCTGTCTTCGTTGTTCTCTGGCCTTATTCACAGTCTGAATTGAAGTCAGATCGGTTTCACCAGGATGCAGATCGAATAGTCAGGCTTGCCAAAAGCATAGAAGGCACGGCGCCGGGCAGTGGACCATTTCAGGCTAACGTTCCTACGCAACTTTCTTCGGCGACGAAGCAAATTGCTAATGAATTTATTGAGATTGAAGCTTTGACGCGGATCGTTCACCAGTCAGACTTTCAATCTGCCAAGACATTTGCGGACAAGGATATCTTTTTTTCTGTTTATGACGGCACTGGCAAGCACAACTTTCGTGAAGATAAAACAGTAATTGTCGATTCAAATTTTTTTCAGTTTTTCAATTTTCCACTGATTTCTGGAAATCCCAAAACGGTTCTTTCTACACCTTTTACGGTGGCGCTATCTGAATCTACGGCCAGGAAGTATTTTGGAAATGAGGACCCTATTGAAAAAGTTATTTATCTCTATGACTCTCTTTCCTTTAAGGTAAATGGCATATTTAAAGATCTACCTAACAACACGCATTTAGTGATGGACATCGCCCTGTCTGGTACGGGCGTGAAGGCAATGGATAATCCTGGTTGGGAAAACTCAATACATGCGTATTGCTATGTCAAAATGAACAAGGAGGTCGATCTGAACGTACTACAAGCTGAGATCAATAAGAATATAGATCGATATTACGGTTGCACGCAGTGCAATGGATCAAAGAACAAACAGTCTTTTTATCTTCAGGATATTAATGGGATAGTGTTCGAAGTTATGCCTGCGAATGCTTTCAAATCTAAATCAGAACACTTCCTCGTAATGCTGTCTGTCGTTTCGTTTGTTATACTTGGACTGGCGTGGATAAATTATCTCAGCCTATCGGTTAATATGTTACATAATCGGTTTCACGAAATAGGAACGCGCAAGGTCACCGGTGCTTCAAGACGTGATTTTGTTCTTCAATTTCTTATTGAAGCGATGCTTATCAATGGATTTGCGTTTGCGCTTGCAATCACGATCGTGCAGCTGTTTAAAAATCCGACACAACGTTTATTTCAATTTTATGTGGGCGACTGGAGAGACATTTCAACTGAAACCATTGTCATCATCCTGGCCGCAATACTATTAAGTATTTGTATTACCGGCTTATATCCATGTTTCATTTCAGAAGGTCGCAAGCCGGTCGAACTCTTAAAAAGATATTGTCTTCCAAACAGGCCGAAGTGGATAGACGGTTTTGTCACATTGCAATATGCCATAGCAACAGCATTGCTGATTTGGATAGGTGCTATTTACCTTCAGCTTGACTTTCTGTTAACAAAAAACATTGGATTAAAAAAGGATGGTATCCTTATGATCCAGGCGCCTTTGGACCAAAGGTTTGATGTCCAAAATAGATTATCCTATTTCAAAAAGCAGGCCCTTCAAATCCCAGGCGTTCAGCACGTCTCCGTAAGTAAAAGCGTTGTTGGCGATTTCGCGGGATATGGCATAGCAGTAAAACGAACAGCAGAAGGAAATCAATTTGGATTAAACAGCAACGGAGGTGTTGATGAACATTTTGTCTCGGTATATGGAATAAAAGTTATCGCGGGAAGAAATTTTATTGGCGATCATCCGTCTGACAATGACGCCATAATTTTGAGTAGGGGTGCTGCGGAACGGTTAGGATTTAGCTCTCCCGAACCAGCTGTAGGCGACAAGGTGCTGCTTCCATGGCATCAAAAGCAAGCAGAGGTCATTGGAGTATATGAGGATTATTATTTTCGACCGTTCTTCGTTGATGGCAGCAACACGAGGGTTAAAGGGCCCGAAAGTTTTTTAACGTACAAGAACAACCTCATTCATGATTTTTACCCGTCAAAAATCTCTGTAAGCATGAGTTTGGAACGGGCGCAGGGCACCATTGATCAACTCAATAAAGTATTTAGTAATATATTTCCTGAGGAGACATTTCATTGGAATTTTTTACAGGAGAATATTAACCGGCACTACAAGGGAGAAACAATTTCTCGGAATCAAATAATTCTTTTCTCGATTCTTGCAGTCGGTATTGCATGTCTCGGACTGCTGGGTACTGTGGCGAACAAAGCCGGAGAAAAGAATAAGGAGATTGGTATTCGAAAAATACTTGGTGCCCGGATGCATCACATCTCTACACTTCTCATGAACACATCCTTCAAGCAAATTTTAATTTCTTCGTTGATCAGCATTCCTATAGCATACTATCTCACACAACAATATTTGCAAAAGTTTACGGAACGTATCACATTGGAATGGTGGCATTATGTATGTCCGATCTTCATGTTGTTTATTATTTTATTAGCAACCGTAACTTCAACGATCATTAAAACAGCGAAGAGAAACCCTGTTGATGCGTTGCAAAATGAGCGATGAGGATCCTGTTTAAATTAGCCAGGTTAAGGGTTCACCATTCTTATGTAAATGGATAAATCCTCTATTGCCCGGAATAAATTGAGTGTCTGTGTCAAGGGCATTTAAGTGCTTCTAAAATGACGGTGACCCCGTCTTGGGAGGTTGGTAGACTTAATCTTACAATGAAAGTTCTATGCTTTCGGTTAATCTACGTTGAGAATTCCAAAGTTCGAGATTTTACTTTTGGCGGTATAATTCCGGTAAGTCAAACTAATTGTAATGGCGTCGCGCCTTTGCACCCTTACCAGTAATCTAAAAACTATTATTTTAACAGAATGAAAACCTGCCTAACGCTTCTATTTATACTGTTCACCTGCCACATAATGGCACAACCCAACACTGAATCTTACCCGGTCGATCCCGACTCGCAGGTTCAAGCCGGAGTGCCGAAGGGCGAGATCCTGAAATTCACCTTTTCAAATTCAAAGATATTCCCTGGAACAACGCGTGAGATCAGCATTTATGTACCCGCGCAATACAAAGCTGATAAGCCTGCTTGCGTTTACGTGAATCAAGACGGAATTCAGTGGAATGCTCCAACGGTTTTCGATAACCTCATCGCCAAGAACAAAATGCCCGTAACAATTGGCGTGTTTATTACGCCGGGTAAGGTAGCGGCCCTTAGCGCCGAGGCGGGTGATCGATTCAATAGAAGTTTCGAATATGACGGGCTCGGCGGGAACTACGCGCGGTTTCTTTTGGATGAAGTCTTTCCCTTTGTTGAGAGCCAGAAAGCCGCTGATGGGAGAGTGCTAAGGCTTTCAAAAAATGGCAACGATAGAGCTATTGGCGGATCAAGCAGCGGGGCAGTTTGCGCATTTACAGCTGCCTGGGAATATCCCGATGAGTTCTCCAAAGTTTTTAGCGCTATCGGAACGTATGTCGGTCTTCGAGGTGCAGACAGATACGATATCCTTGTGAGAAAATACGAACCGAAACCGATCCGAATCTTTCTACAAGATGGATCGGGAGATTTGAACATCTATGCCGGTGACTGGTGGAAAGCCAATGAATCGATGGAACGAGCGTTGACCTTCGCCGGTTACGATGTCAATCATGTATGGGGAACCGGTGGTCATAATGGTCAGCATGGTACGGCGGTATTTCCTGAGGCGATGCGTTGGCTGTGGCGGGATTATCCAGCTCAGATCAAAGTGGGTAAAACAAAAAATCAGTTCTTAAGCGATATTCTGGTTGATGATAAAGGTTGGGAGTTGGTAGGCGAGAACTACGGATTTACCGAGGGTATTGCGGTGAACAGAAAAGGCGAAGTTTTCTTTCAGGATATCCCAAATGCTAAGACCTATAAGGTGACACCCGACGGAAAAGCAGAACTGTATATAGCAGATTCAAAAAAGGCAAGCGGTACAACGTTTTCAACATCGGGAGATATGCTTACCATTACAGGCGGATGGTCGAATCCGCCCACAAAACAACTCCATCGTTATAAAACATCCGAGCAGTATGAGGTCGTGGCTGATGAAATGCCGGGCAACGATGTGACTATTGCCTTCAACGGAAATATCTATGTAACATCTCCGGATGGCAGAGAGCGACCCAGTAAATTATATCTGATCAAACCTGACGGCAGCAGGCACACCGTTGATGAAGGATTGAAGTTTGCGAACGGTGTTTGTCTATCACCAGATCAGACGCAGCTTTATGTTACAGAATCGGCGACGCATTGGGTATGGGTCTACCAGATCCAACCGGATGGAACCTTATCGCACAAGCAGAGATACGGGTGGTTACATGTTCGTGATGTAGATGAGAATGCGTGGAGCGACGGTATCAAGTGCGATCGAGGCGGGAGAATCTATGTTACGAGTCTCTCAGGACTCCAGGTCATGGATCCGCTTGGTCGTGTTCAGGCCATAATACCCGTGCCGAAAACAAAGGGTCAGGTTTCAAACCTTGTGTTCGGAGGCCCGGAGTTTGATGTGCTGTATATTACCGTTCACGATAAAGTGTACAGACGTAAAGTAAATGTAAAGGGAGCCAATAATTTTGACAAGCCGATAAAATTGCCGAATCCGCGGCTATAACGGTTTATCCCTGACGGAATTCTGGTGAATTCTTGTTTCGATGTACCGAGGTCTATCAATACGGGGATCAGGGAAAATATGTCGTCCCTGACGGGACTCGGATTGTTGCATGGATCTAATTTTCCTACCGATATGTCGTCCCTAACGGGACTCGGATTGTTGCATGGATCTTATTTTCCTACCGATATGTCGTCCCTAACGGGACTCGGATT
>CAMLER010000447.1 GCA_946478915.1 uncultured Chryseolinea sp. | reverse complement strand
AACCTTATTGTACTGCTGTGGTATCTAATGCCACAGTGTCTACAACTTCTGAAGCAGGATCAACAACTACTTCACTTTCAGTAGCAGTTGAATCAACAGCTTCGGCGGCCGGCTCAGCTTTCTTGCCACAAGCAACGAAAGACAAAGCAAAGCCACAAACGGCTAACAATGCAATCAATTTTTTCATAGTTACAGGTTTTATAAAAATTCACCGCAAATATAGTGGTAATATAGTACTCGCTGCAACTAAACTCACTTTTTCCTGAAGATCAAACGAACCGGTACGCCCTCAAAATCAAAGTGTTCGCGAAGCTTATTTTCGAGAAAGCGTTCATATGATCGGTGAATGTACTGTGGAAGGTTACAGAAGAAAACAAACGATGGAAACCTTGCATTTACCTGCGTAATATATTTTATCTGAATGTGTTTTCCTTTCATTGATGGTGGCGGATTTCGACCGATTTCACCAAGCAAAATATCGTTTATCTTAGATGTTGAAATTTTTTTTGTTTTGTTTTCGAAGACCTTTACCGTTTTCTCGATCACTTGGAAAATCCGTTGTTTGTTCAAAACCGATGCAAAGATTATCGGGATGTAATCGATTGGGGCCAGCTTTTCAAGGATATCCTTCTTGAACTTATCCGCAGTCTTGGAGTCCTTTTCCACAAGGTCCCATTTGTTTACCATAATAACCATCCCCTTCCCCTGACGTTCTGCTAAACTTATAAGGTTAACGTCCTGAGCTTCCATTCCGCGTTCGGCATCGATTACGATGATACATACATCGCTTTCTTCCAATGCCCGAAGTGATCTCAAAACCGAGTAGAACTCAACGTCTTCCTTAACCTTACCTTTTTTCCTTACTCCTGCTGTATCGATTAATATGAAATTTTTCCCGAACTGATTATAATGAGAGTGTATAGCATCCCGGGTGGTCCCCGCTTCATCTGTAACAATACTTCGTTCAGTTCCAAGCAGGGCATTCAGGAGAGATGATTTTCCAACGTTAGGCCTACCTACAATCGTTATTTTCGGAATACCTGCATTTGGATCTTCAACACCTTCGGATGGAAAAGTTTTCACCAGTTCGTCCAGCAACTCCCCGGTACCGCCTCCATTTTCAGAAGAAATCGGGTAAACTTCTCCAAGGCTTAACTCATAGAACTCTGCTGCATATATGGCTTTATCGGGAGTGTCGGCTTTATTCGCTGCAACAAAAATCGGTTTCTTTGAAGTACGAAGAACATTTGCAAACTCCTTATCAAATCCGGTGATTCCGTCTCGGCAATCCACCATAAATATGATTGCAGATGCTTCGTCTATTGCAAGCTTCACCTGCTTTCTAATCTCCGATTCAAATTTGTCTTCGGACCCGGTCACGTACCCACCGGTATCGATTACGGTGAAATACTTTCCGCACCATTCCGCATACCCGTAGTGACGGTCTCGTGTAACGCCAGGCATATTATCCATAATGGCCTCACGCTTTTCGACCATCCTGTTGAAGAAGGTTGACTTCCCGACGTTTGGTCTTCCCACGATTGCTACGATGTTTGCCATTAGTTATAAGGTATAGAGTATAATGAGAAAGGTTACTCCAGGTAACCGAATTGTTTTAGTTTGAAACTTTGCTTCCTCCAGTTGTCGGCTACTTTCACATGCGTTTCAAGAAAGATCTTTTTACCAAAAAAAGTTTCCATATCCCGCCGTGCTTCAACTCCAACCTTTTTGATGGAACTGGCGCCTTTTCCAATAATTATCCCTTTTTGTGAATCTCTTTCAACGTAGATTGTTGCGCTTATCCGAATAATTTCTGGCTCGTCCTTGAAGGAAGTTATTGATACTTCAGTGCTGTAAGGAATTTCCTGTTCGTAGTTGAGGAATATTTTTTCACGTATGATTTCTGAGGCAAAGAACCGTTCCGACCGGTCTGTATATTCATCGTTAGGAAAATAGGCCGGATGTTCGGGCATTAAGTCAAGAATTTTTGGGAGGAGTTTGTCGACCTGCTCACCTGTCTTTGCGGAAACTGAAACAATATCGGTTATCGCCGGAAGCAGTCCTTTCCAATAAAGGGCTTTGTCATGAGCTTGGGAGCCCTTTCCAAGATCAGATTTGTTGATAACAAGAAGCACCGGAGTCTTAATTTCTTTAAATCGGTCAAACAGATCCGGCTCAAATTTATCTTCTATCGACACCACAAGCAGGATGAGATCAGCATCTTCCAACGAGACCTTAACGTAACTCATCATGGCTTCGTGCAGTGAATACTTTGGTTCAAGGATGCCCGGCGTATCGGAGTAAACGATCTGATAGTTATCCCCATTCAAAATGCCCATTATACGGTGCCTTGTGGTCTGCGCTTTCGGTGTTATTATGGAAATATTTTCCTTCATCAGCTTATTCATAAGTGATGACTTGCCGACATTCGGCTTACCTACTATGCTTACAAAACCTGATTTGAAGGACGCTTGCTCCATTTGGGTGCAAAGGTAATCTGTTTCCGTTATCCGTTAATCGTTAATCGTTATCCGTTGCTCGTTATCCGTTAAACGTGGGCATGGGTGTGCGCCAGATCCACGAGTTCGGGACTATCCGGACGGTAGACTTTGAAGCAACTGGAGGAGCTCGGGAAAGAAGCAGAATTGATGAACTTAGCACCACGGATAACGATTAACGATTAACGAATAACGGATATGTAATATTCACCGAACGATTCAACAGCTTTTCATGCAGAGGGTATCGTACTTCGCACAAAAATCCTTTGGTCCATTAAATGCGCAATCCCTATTTATCCCTGCTGGCTACAGCATGGAAGTATGCCCGACACGAAAAGAAGCGTTTTGTCTTAGTCTATACCATGTTTGTTTTCGCCACCATTATTGTGGCGATCAATCCACTTTTTTACGGATGGTTTATTAACGAATTGCAGCTGCAGGGAACCGACGTGCTCCGGACCGGGTGGATGTATATTGGCGGGTTTCTGGCGCTGCGCCTGCTCGAGTGGTGCTTCCACGGACCGGGCCGCGTTTTAGAACGGCAATTAGCCTTCACGTTGAGCAAGAATTTTATGGAAGAAGTCTACCATAAGATATTGCATCTCCCTGTCAAATGGCACCAGGATAATCACAGCGGCTCTACTATAAACAAATTGCGAAAGGCGCACGAGGCGTTGAGGGAGTTTTTTCAACACGGATTTATTTATTTCTATTCGTTTGGAAAATTCTTCTTCTCGTTTGGCGCAATGCTCTATTTCTCGCCGATATTCGGTGCAATTGGTGTCGTGCTTGGCATCATTACTATTTGGATCATCGCCAAGTTTGATAAGGTATTTATCCGTTCATTGCAGGAAGTGAATGAGCGCGAGCATGAAGTCTCGTCAACCCTATTCGATAGTTTGTCGAATATCATCACGGTAATAACGCTACGACTGGAGAAAAGAATTCAATCGACCTACATCCAGAAATTAATGGCGGTGTATCCTCCATTCAAAAGGAATGTTTCGATAAATGAATGGAAGTGGTTTACGGCGCAGATGATGGTAGGGATTATTTATTGTGTCACAACGATGGGATACCTGTATCAGCATTGGGATACAGGTTCAACATTCTTTCTCGGGGGTTTAGTTGTGCTTTTGGGATATGTAAATCAGTTCACCAGCGTGTTTAATGACATTGCCGGCCATTATACCCAGATAATGAAATTCGACACCGAACTAAAAAGCGTTCGCGAAGTGGAACTCGCCTACGAGCAAAAACATTCGCCCGACGCCGATCGGAGATTACCGGAGAATTGGAAAACCATCGACATTGAAAACCTGAATTTTTACCGGGAACGACCTGGCGATTCCCGAAACGTTGGAATACATGATCTCACCATTCGGATTGAAAAGGGGCAACGGATCGCCTTCATAGGAGAAAGTGGAAGCGGGAAGAGCACAATGCTGGCGCTGCTACGTGGACTGTTTACGCCCGAGGAAAAATCAGTGGTACGAATTAACGAGACGGATACATGCGACTTTGAAACTATTGCCAACCATGTCACACTTTTACCTCAGGATCCAGAAATTTTTGAAAGTTCTATTCTGTACAATATCACCCTGGGGCTGAAGTTTAGCGAAGAAGAGATCAAACATGCCTGTGACGCAGTCCAGTTTAGCAGTGTTGTCAGCATGCTTCCACATGGATTCGAAACCAATATCCAGGAAAAAGGCGTAAATCTTTCCGGGGGACAAAAGCAGCGGCTTGCCTTGGCAAGGGGAATTCTGGCAGCAAAGAGCAGCGATATTGTGTTGTTGGATGAACCGACGAGCAGTATCGACCCACGAACAGAACGACAGATCTATGAAAACCTTTTCAGGGCGTTTGAAGGTAAGGCAATCATTTCGTCACTGCACAGGCTGTATCTTTTGCATTATTTTGATTATGTGTACATCCTGAAAGACGGGTCGGTCGTTGATAAGGGTACTTTTGAAGAACTTAGGAAATATAGTCTGGTGTTTAAGGATTTGTGGGATCACCAGGTATCTGAAATAAGGGCAAAGGAATCCACCCCAGACGCAATACAGCAGCCTGATTTGATTTTACAGGAAGTCAAGCGGGCATAATTGACTTGAGCCCTTTTTAGCGTGCATTCCTCAGGAAACGGGTTAATTTTAATGAACAAGGTTCCTTCTGTTAAACGTTTCACCGATAGCTTGTTTATTAACTTCAACACTTATACTTTTGCGAACGATTTTTATGACACGCTCGTTGTAAGATCGACACATATCGCGGGGTGGAGCAGTTGGTAGCTCGTTGGGCTCATAACCCAAAGGTCACA
>CAMLER010000446.1 GCA_946478915.1 uncultured Chryseolinea sp. | reverse complement strand
ATTTTCTTACCTCTTCCCTTCGGTGGGACATCGGGCAATGAAAAACTATAAACTCCCATTGCTAGTCCCGCAATGCCTGCTACATACATCGGCAGAGGTGTTGTATCCCCTTGAAGCAAATAGCTAACAATAATCCCTGCACCAATCCAGCCAAGTGTGCCAAAGACGCGCACCGAAGGAAAATCGTTCTCTTTGTCTTTTAATAAATGAAACGCGGTTGCAGTGGCTAGCCCAACGGTGGGCATATAGCAAAGCATGTGGAACAAAAGGCAAAGCAGAAATAGGGTAGACGAAACTTCGCTGACAATAGGGGCGGCGAATACAAAGATCCCGCTCAGGATATGCATGACACCCATAACTTTTTGTACAGCAAACAGTCGATCGGCAACCAGCCCAAGGAGGAAGGGAGACACGATCGATCCGATGGGACTGACCATATAGGCGAGGTAAATGATGTCACTCATCCCGTGAGTCTTCATGTAGTTACCGCCGGTGGCGTACCACGACCCCCAGATAAAAAACTGGAGGAACATCATCATCATCAGTCGGATTTTCACTCAGTGCGCATCAGAAGGTAAACACAACTTAGACAAGTGAAGCTTTTGGGATATCAGTCTTTCTTGAGGAAGTAATTTGCGTCAATATTTTCTTCATGTATCGCTTCGCGATAATAGTAGCATGATCAACCTCTTCGATACCCGCTATTTTATGATTCTTAATCAGCGGCAAACAGTATTCGGACGTCAGGTACCCGTTGTATCCAATTTCATAAAGGGATTCAAGAAAAGTATCATAATTGATTTTTCCTCCGTGGTGCGGCGCCGGCTCCTGTACTACATCTCCATCATTGAGTTCTGTCAGGTTCCAGGCACCATAATGCGTGAAGAGCAAATGTTCCGCACAATTTCTAACGGCTTCTCTTACATATTCATTTTTCTGACGTTCGCCAAAGAGTGGTACATCGATGCAGAGTTTCACATTCTTTCTTCCGACCTCTTTCATCATTGCCAATGCATCTTCGTAGCCAGGGCGTAATACCGGTGCATGGTTTTGCAATACCAGGGTAATCCCAAGATCCTCCGCCCAAGCTGCAACCTCACGAATGCCATTAATTGCACGATCCCACACCTTTAAATCAATTGGGTTCAATGGCTTAAAGTAATTGCCTTTGTCGTAGGGCGCGTACATCGCAATCTGTTCTTCATCGTCAATGATGCCGGGCCATGCCGCGAAAATTTTCACCATTCGAACGCCAAGGTCATGCGCAAGAGAAAGAACCTGTTGCATCATAGCAAGATTGTTTTCCCGTTCTTCGCTGTGACGGCTGCAAAAGTTGCTCATGCTTTCAACGGCGCATAACTCTATCCCCTGGTCCGACGCAACTTCTCTTATTCGTGTCCTGGTTGCCTTGTTGAGATCGAGAGGGGATGCCACAGGCCGTTTTGTTTCAATGGCCAACCCATCAAAGCCCATTTCTTTTGCCTTGTGTATCTGTTGCTCAATGGAAAGGGGTTTACCATTGTAAAACAAACCCGAATATGTGACCGTAAGTAGCGCGAATTTCATATCAATTTCAATTTATCGTTAAACCTGATTTTCCGCCTTGTTGATTTTCATCACTTGCCTTAAACCTTATTGCCTATCCCATTTCTTTTAATGGCAAAATAGGCGCCAGCAATAATCATTTTAATCCCGGACTCGTCGATGTTACTTCTCAAATAAGTATTTGTTCAACAATGATTTTCCTTTTTTGATTTCATCCCGACCGGAAGATTCAATTCCATACCAGCCGCGATAACCAGATGATTTTGTCAACCGGATCATTTTTGCGGTTAGCTCTTCCGTTGGTTGATTTCGATATGACATCCCCCCGGCATACGGCAACGTTTTTTCAAGATAGGTATAGTTATCGAACTCCTTGCTGGGTTCGCGCCAATCCGGATACGTTCCGAAATAAGGGCTATCCACCTGTTTCATGAGAGCTACCATAAAATCCGCATCGTTCGATACGCCTCCATGATTTTCGATGACAACGTTTATCTGTGCAGACGCAGCGTATTCCAACAGCATGTTGTAAGATTCTACTGCCCATTTTAGCGCTTCGTTTTTATCGACACCTTCCGGCCCGCGGCAATTTGTTCTAATGGCGGAACATCCGAGGTAACGGGCCGCGTCAATCCACTTCCGATGATTGATCTCAAACTGCCTGCGACCTTCAGCGGTGGGCATACATCCATCGCCTTCTGAATCCACCATTATCAGAACGCTAGTGACGTTATGGTCTTCAGCATTTTTTTTCAATGTCTTCAGGTAATCTTCAGTGGGAACTTCAAAGAGCGTGTTTACATACTCAATACCATTCAAGCCAAAATCCTCACGAGCAATCTTTGCAAACTCAGTCGTTTTCCATTTTCCTGCCCTTACCTCGTCTACAAGTGCCCATTGGGCCAAAGAAATGTCATCCTTTAACGACCGATTTCTTATCGTCGAGGGTTTTCCCAATGATCCAATAGACGTTGACACAAGTGCCGCCGCGGCTACTCCCATAGTCTTTTCCATAAACTTTCTTCTGCCAATCAAAGTCGAAATGATCTCAAAATATTAGAAATTATACCGCCGTGAGTTCCCATCCCTTTCGGTATTCCCGACCCAGATACTGATTAGCCTCGGGTATATTGGTGATGGTCATTTTTGCTGAATCGTAAAGAACTTTCTTTCTGGCGCGCAACGCAACAGCACCAAGATTAATAGTTTCTGATATAGTACCCGCAAGGAGAAAACTTCCTGGTGACTGTTTTTTTTCTTTAAAAGCATCGATCCAAACGTCATCACCACGGGTAGCTTCTCCTTCTTCGACAGGCTTACCCTGGGTATATGCATTCATTTTGCTTTGAGGGATGAGCATAGGTTTTTCGTTTCTGAAACCACCGAGTATCTTGCCTTTGTCACCAACAAACAGCATTCCCTCCGTTGGCATATCTTTCCCATCGATTTCAAGTTCTTCCGGTGTTGGGGGTTTCATTCCACCATCGTACCAAAAGAGGTCGAATGCGGGAATGCTCTCCTGTCTGGGGAATTTAAAACGTATTACGCTCGAATAGGGGAATGCGACGTCATTTACAACATTTTTGCTAACATGATTTTCAACTGTCCGCGTTGTTGTTGCATATGCTTCAGCACTATAGGGTGGCGTGTTAATTCCAAGGGTGAGAAAGAGTGGCCAGAGACTATAATGTCCCATATCAGCAATGCTGCCTCCTCCAAAGTCGTACCACCCGCGGAATACGCAATGCGTATAATTTGGATGGTAGGGTCGGTGCGGCACCGGACCAAGCCAGAGATCCCAATTGAAATCTTTCGGGATAGCCGGTGAATCGTTGGGTAACGTTTGCCATTGTGGCCAGACTGGCCTGTATGACCAGTTATGAATTTCTTTCAGCGTTCCTATTTCGCCATCAGCGAGCCATTTTTTTACCTGATCATTACCAGGACGGTTGCTCCAGGCGAGGAGGTGGGTACTAACGCCTGAGCTACGCGCGCTATCAATAACCATTTTTGATTCATGAATGCGATTCGCGATAGGTTTGTGGATAACAACGTGTTTGCCTTTCCTCATCGCGGCTATGGAAATGGTTGCGTGTAGGTGATCCGGAGTCATTACCTTGACTGCGTCGAAATCTTTTTCTTTTTCAAACAGTTCGCGATAGTCCTCATAGGATGCACAGCCTTTGTATTTCTTATTTGCCTTGTCTTTACCGTAATACTTTTCAACAAAGTCCTGGCCGATGTCGCGACCACCTGGAATCCCTTTGAACTGGCTGCCCCAATTCGGATCGTCCAGGGCTTTCCGGATGCCATCTCGAATTCCATTTGGAGACCAGTCAATATAATCTTCGCTTAACTTATTGGGATCACATACCGAGACAATTTGAATCTTGGGGTTAGCAATCAGTTGGGTCATTTCTCGCATTCCCTGGGTACCGCAACCAATGTACGCGAGATTTAATTTGTCGCTTGGAGGAATATAACCTGCGCCACCCAGCACGTTGCGCGGTACAATACTAAATGCGACGGATGCGCCAATACTCGATGCAATAAATTTTCTGCGGCCAATCTTAGAAGGCGAATTATTTGGTTTCATATGGTGGGAGTTTGGAAGTAGCAGGAGATAATTTAGCTTTTTCAAATTATTAATCCAATTACTTTCATGGGTGGAATATTTGGTGACGTTGTGGAGCGGAACGTTATCCGTTAATGTTATCCTTAATCTGGGGTGTTTGTCTCCTAAGATTCCTATTAGATCTAATATAAGATGCTGTAGGATAAGGGTTGAGTCTGTTAGTGGGGAAGGGTTGTCAAGAGCTTCTGGATTTTTGACAACCTCGTTGTGATCGCGATTCATAAGTTGCTATATTTAAAATAAATCGCTACACCACATTTATCAGAAAGCCATATTGAATAAAGAAGTAGAATCGCTTATTCCCCATCGGGATCCATTTCTATACCTCGATGAGATAATCTCTCTGACAAGGGAACAGATTATTGGAGAGAAAATTTTTTATCGCTCCGATGGTTTATTGTCTGGAAGTTTTCCCGAGTTCAATTATGTGCCGGGAGTGATTCTCATCGAAGCGATGGCTCAATGCGGCGGTGCCGGCATCAAAAAACTTGGCCTGGCAGATGGCCTCTTCGGTTTTGCTAATATTGAATCAGCTAACTTTTATAAAGGTGTAGAGTATGGAAATGTTTTCAGAATGGTGATCACGAATGTAAAGGTCAGCGAAAAGTATCTTAAGCAAATGGGAACAGGTTTGGTAAACGATATTAAGTGTATGG
>CAMLER010000445.1 GCA_946478915.1 uncultured Chryseolinea sp. | reverse complement strand
TGAACGAATGGAACATGAAGGATCGGATAAAGCCGGGATACCGGGTACTGTTCTATGGACCTCCGGGAACGGGCAAGACGCTTGCTGCCACCTTATTGGGAAAGTATACCGGCAAGGACGTATACAAGATTGATCTGTCCATGATCGTTTCAAAGTTTATTGGTGAAACCGAAAAGAATCTTTCAAACCTTTTTGCACAGGCGGAAAACCGGGATTGGATTTTATTTTTTGACGAGGCAGACGCGTTGTTTGGTAAACGCACCAGCGTACGCGATGCGCATGATAAATATGCAAATCAGGAAGTGTCTTATCTGTTACAACGGGTAGAAACTTATAGAGGAATGGTAATTCTCGCATCCAACTTCCGGGATAACATCGACGAAGCCTTCGTTCGCCGTTTTCAGTCTATCGTATATTTCCCGAGACCTAAGAAAGAAGAGCGATTAAAGATCTGGCAAAATGCTTTTCCGCAAAAAATAAAATTTGAAAAGCCTGTAAGTCTCGAAAAAGTGGCGGAGCAGTATGAACTTACGGGTGCTAACATAGTAAATATCGTACAGCAGGTTTGTCTTCAGGCTTTGGCGAAGGGTAAAACAGCGATTGGGGTGACGGATGTAACGAATGCGGTGCAAAAGGAACTGGCGAAGGAAGAGAAGATGTTGTGAGAAAGTGAATCAACAAATATGTGTTCGATAGAACAACCAGAGCTTAAGGGTAAAATTACCAATACAAGTATTGGAGGTTGTAAAAAGATGCCAAGAAAACAAATAGTTTTCCTTGCGAAAGCAGACTAAGGACCGATTGGAATTCACGATGTTAAATTTGTAGAAGTAAATTACACTAGGGTATATGGCTACTGACGGAGAAATACCGGGCACCAGGGGTCTTGATTTTAAGATTGATGAAACAAACTGGGGTTTCAAAGGAAAAAATTACCTTTTCTTAATCGGGATTGACAAATACCTTCACTGGCCACCATTAAAAAGTGCTGTCAAAGACATATTGGATTTTGCCGAACTGCTGACGTCACGATACCAGTTCGAAAAATCGAATGTGATCATTTTAAGAGATGAAGAGGCCACCGAAAACAACATCATCAACATGTTCATTGAGCTGGCAGAGAAGAAGATTACCAGCGACGATAACCTTATTGTCTATTTTTCAGGACATGGATGTGAAAAGGCAAGCACTGGATATTGGATTCCTGTAGACGCTCCAAAAGATCAGCCCGGCCAGTTCATCAATACAGCAATTATTGCAGACTGGCTAAAGAATATCAATTCGTTGCACACATTCTTAATTGTTGATGCCTGCTTTTCTGGAAAATTAGTAAGTCAGCTAAGGGGATCAAAATCTGAAAAATTCAGATCGCGAAGGATCTTTACGTCGGGTAGAGCGGAAGTTGTGGCGGACGGACGGGAAGGTGAAAACAGCCCTTTTGCAAAGGGATTATTACTTTCGCTCAGTCAAAATACCAAACCGCTGATATATGCCACCAGGCTGATCGCCGAGGTGAAGGAGTATGTTGAACGTGAGGCGAAGCAAAAACCCATGGACGCCAGCATCATCAACTCAGATGACGAGGGCGGCGAATTTATTTTTCACCTGAAACTTAGCGAAGCAGAAATCTGGGCCAACGTTATTCAGCAACACAAGAAGGAGGTTTATAAAAAATTCGCGGAGGACTTTCCAAACAGCACGCACAGCGCTGATGCAATGGACGCCTATGATTGGATTGGGGCATCTGAAAAAGGAACCATCGAATCATTGACAAACTACATTGCAGACCACGTAGACGGAAAATATGTCGGACAAGCAATTGAGGCATTGGACGATGCAAATTGGAAGCTGGCGAAAACAGCAAATACCGTTGTCAGTTTTCTTGAATATCTTCGGCAATTTCCAAAGGGAAAATACGTCCAGGATGCAAAAGAATCTATCAAGAAATTCCGGCAGCACGAGGACGACGCTGCCATTGAAAGAACGGTCGCCGAAGAGAGGGCACTACGGCCGCCGGATGTTATGGTTGTAAAGCCCGACGAAGACGACGCGTGGAACAAAGCAAGAGCTGTAAACACATTTACTGCATACCAGGATTTTAAACTATCCTTTCCGAACAGTAAATATTCAGAAGATGCGAGAACAAAAGGAGAATACCTTGATCGGGTCGCCTTCAATCAAATCAAAATAATGGCGGCCTCCAACCTGCCTTGCAAGCAGAAAATTGAAAAATGCATAAGCTACTTCAACGAATTTCCGGCCGCGGCCAATAATGCTGAGGTTAAGAAAATCAAAGATAAATTAGAGATCAATCGACTCAAGACTGGAAATTGTTAGGGTTAAAATCGGGGTTGGAAATTTTAATGTCGAGATTTCTCGTGACCCAATCCTGGATTTCGGGGATGTAGCTATTCGATGATATGTTAAGTCCCCGGTCTCCTGCATTTAAAGGGCCTGGCAACTCCGGCATTTCAAAGCGTGCAATCTGCTGGTTGAAGTCGTCTGTGCTTACAATGAGTTTGAGCGTACTTAGACTTTCTTTGTAGTTGAATTTAAAAACTTCCTCCTCCAGATTTAAGCCTATAAATTCTCCGTCCAATGCCCAAACTTCACCATTTGGCTCAAGTTTTACCACAACGTCTTTTAGAAGTTTCGTGATGACTCCAAAATTGAATGTCAGGTAAAGCAACGCGCAATACAATTTTCTGTCGCTGGTGTTTTTTAACTTTATTCTTACCTGTCCGGATTGGCCATTTGTAAATGTTGGATGTATCTCGCCCTCTTTAATAAGAATTTCCTGTTCGACCTGTTGCGGATTTCTTTGAAAAACAACGATGTCAACAGGAAACCTACAAAACAAAAAGGAGTTTTGATTCTCCAGTTTTTTTACAAATTCAAACTGTGAAATATGTTGTAGGCAATTACGGATGATAACGCCAGATTGCCCACGCTGAAAATCTACCGGTCGTACAATTGGAACCATCGGCATCAGTGGACGAGAAATGAAAATTTTGTTCGCGTCAACCCTGACAAAATAATCAGCATCGGTTTCAGACTCGACTTGCGTCAAGTTCTTAGTTCCTGTCAGCGCTGTCGTTAAATCTTGTTTTATAGCCGGATCATTAATTTCTATATGAATCCTTAGGGAGGCGGAGAAATATCCATCCGAATAACCCCTGTAAGAAAGACTTTCATCCAACTTCTCGCTGACTGCCTTTTCAAATTGTAATTGCGAGTAGGTGCCAAAGCTCTCCATTACTTTTGCAACGCCAATGTCGCTACCGTTGTCACTTACAACTTTAACAGTTGAGTTATACGACAGTCCGTGCATCGTCCCAAAATCGATGACCCATCCATCCGTCTCATTGAAATTAATATTGCCATACAATGGTTTTCCTTTGCCTTTCTTATTCAGGAAACCAAGAAATAAAGCACTTTCATCATCGCCTACAACATAAGCCTTGGGCGTTTGCTTAAATTGATATCGAAGGTAATTTTGGATTCTGGATTGCAGGTCATAGTAACTAACGGAACCACCACATCGCGTCAACACCTCCAGGAGGTTTTTGGTAAACATACCTTCGCCACCCGTTTCATATGCAGACTCATCGTGCTGGCATGCGGCCAGCTGAATGTGCTTGCCTTCTGAAAGATATTTGCCAATGGAGTTTTTCTTCACATCCTCTAAGAAGATAGCGTCTGAGAAAATAAAATCGTTCCATGCTCTGGCGGGAAAAGCTTGTGATAGACGGGAAATCAACCTGCGTTCACGAACATCCGTGTCGGGCGAGGCAAATATTCCGTTCCTGGTATTTCCGCCGGAATGACAACAATCGAAAATTGTAAGTATGTGAGATTCTTTTTTAGACAAGTTGCTGATCAAGTAACGCAACTCCTTATCGGCTAACAGTCTAAATCTTTGTTGTCCTCCGGTTAGTTTATATCCGTCATATGGAACTAGCGATTCAAGCTTGTGGTCTTCCTCAACCGACCAGAACACCTGGTCAGCATCTTCCTGCGTTCCATGGCCAGAGAAATAAAAAAAAACTACATCGTCTTTGGTGGCTGGTTCGAAATGCTTCGTGAATGTGCTGACAATACCATCCTTCGTGGCTTCGGCATTGACTAGCTTCTTAATATGTACGTCAAAATTTATCGATTCCTTCTCGAGGTACAAGGCTACTTTCTCCAGATCATTGACGCATCCCCTGAGTGCTGGAACAGGTGGTTGATAATCGTTAATGGCAACCAACAATGCGTATAGCTGAGAACGGGGAGTCATTACTGCGGGCATTCGTTAAGTTGAAAAATATTTCATATGCAGGCAATGTTTCGGATTAAAATTATAGCATTTAAATACCGAATGCAGTAAATTTAATAATATGATATCTATAGACTAACCTATTGATATTTCTGGAGTCAGTTCGGGTAAATGTTGTCGTTCTTAATTACTTCTATGACGATCACTCCTCCCAGCATTCAGGTATTACATGCATCCGATGCCCCTCAACATACGGGTGAGCTGAAAACAATTTTACAACGACTCAAAGCGGAACACAGGATTGCCGATTTCTCCGCGCTGGATATAACCACCAATCCCGAAGCGCTATTGTTCAAGAATGAGGATCATCAGGGCATCATCGTATTGCTCACCAACGAAATTGAACGCCTGAGAAATAAGATTGAAAACGTACTAAAAAATATTACCAGTGCAAAACAGGATATTAAGCTTATAGAAATCATTGTCGATAATCTTCCCTATCACAATAATTTCATTTCCTTTCCGCAGGATTTGATGCCTATTAGAAGTCGCGATGACATGAATCGTGTTTGGAATGGAATTGAAGAAGATCTGAAATCCATTT
>CAMLER010000444.1 GCA_946478915.1 uncultured Chryseolinea sp. | reverse complement strand
CTCGCCGGGACCGTTGACAATACAACCCATTATTCCAATTTTAATTCCCTTTAGATGGCTGGTTCTGGCGCGAATTCTTCCTGTCGTTTCCTGAAGATCGAAAAGTGTTCGGCCACAGGAAGGGCAGGAAATATATTCGGTCTTCGAAATTCGTGTTCTTGTCGCCTGTAAAATATTGAACGCTGTCTCGTTAACCAGTTTGTCCGATCCACAATTTTCAGCTGCGATAAATATTCCGTCACCCAAACCATCCACGAAAAGACCGCCGATATCAGTGGCAGCATATAACTGCAGTTGTTCGCCCGAGAGATCTTTATAAGCTCTTCCAATGATCACGGGGACATCACATCCTTTGTTCATCAATTCCACGAACAGCCTGCGTTGCTCAGCCATCCCATGCGCGTTATAAGTATCGGTAAAAAGCACTGCGGTTGCATCCGACTTCAGCTTTGCGATCAATTCATCAGTGAGATCGGAAAGTAAAGCATAGACAAAGTTCAAATCTGCGGATTGCTCCACTCCTGCCAGGTAATCTTTCGACCTGATAAAAGGATACGTGCGTTGTCGCTCCCTTTGTTGCAGCCATGAGGAATAGTTTGCGATCAATCCCAGGGTGCCTGGTATTTCGAATTCAATTTTTTTGTCGCCAATAAAAATATAATCACAGGCGATATCCGAGATATTCCACTTATCTAACGGAACCGAGTATTGATATCCCAGCGAAAAAAGCGAGGCTGGGGTTATTTTATCTTTTAAGGTAAAATCAGCAATCACACGGGGGATATGATGTTCTCCGCCGATGTTCATTACTTGTCTTGTGCGCCGCCGGTTGTACTCAAACGGATTGATGGGATAATGATCGATAGCAGGAATGGGGTGATGCTGCTGACGATGCTCATATCGGCGGGCCAGTTCATACGCCACCGGAATTTCTGCCTCTGGCTCCTCCGTTAGGGAGACTCTTATGGTGTCTCCAAGGCCATCTTCCAACAACGTTCCAATACCCACAGACGATTTGATCCTGCCATCTTCGCCGTCACCTGCTTCAGTTACTCCAAGGTGCAATGGATAAGGTTTCAATCCTTCCTCGTCAAGCTTCTGAACCAACAGTCGGTATGCCTGCACCATAACCTGAGGGTTGCTGGATTTCATCGAGAGCACGATATTATAGTATCGCTCATCTTCGCATATCCGGAGGAACTCGAGAGCAGATTCGACCATACCAGTAGGGTTATCACCATACCGACTCATGATCCTGTCAGAAAGCGAACCGTGATTGGTACCTACCCGCATTGCCGTCCCATATTCCTTACAAATTCGGATCAACGGAATAAATTTTTCCCGGATGCGGTCAAGCTCTGCCTGGTAAGTGGCTTCGGTATACTCGATGGTTTCAAATCTTTTTTTGTCGGCGTAATTGCCTGGATTTATTCTTACCTTCTCAACCAGTCTGGCTGCCATTTCCGCCGCATTGGGAGTAAAATGGATATCGGCCACAAGCGGCGTATTATATCCACGCTTAGTTAGTTCTTTCTTAATTACCTCCAGATTCTGCGCTTCTTTTATGCTAGGTGCGGTAATTCGAACGTATTCACACCCAGCCTTGATCATGCGTATCGACTGTTCAACCGAGCCTGCTGTATCCATTGTATCAACCGTCGTCATCGATTGAATACGAATAGGATTATCACCACCCATTGCAACATCGCCGATCTTTACCTCAATGGTTTTGCGGCGACTGTAACTCACCAGGCTATTGCAATACTTTTTTACCGACTCGATTTGTGAATTCACGCACTGATATTTGGAGGCAAAATTACTTCAAAAAGTCCAGAGTCGGCGGATGCCGGCAAACAATTCGCGACAGCGATTTCATACGCTGACAGCAGAAATAACGGCGATTGATTGGGCTGCTTTGTCAGAACTTAGATGTCACCGAGCTGAGGTCGTATGATGATCTCTTCAACAACACTCCGGTGCGATAAAGCGTAGGTTGCAAACACCGTATCAGCAACATCTTCTGCTTTCATGAATCGCTCGTCGGGTATGTCGACGCCGTCCCAGCTCGCCGTTCTGGTAGCACCGGGAATTACTGCCGTAACACGGATTCCATACTCTTTCATTTCCTCACGAAGACACCGTGAAAATCCCAGGAGGGCAGATTTGGCAATAGCATAGGAACCTCCGTTGGGATAAGCTTTAATGCTTGCGATAGAACACATGTTAAAGATATGACCACGCCTATTGGCGATCATTTGCGCAGCCAGTCCTCGGGTTGTATAATATGCGCTGTATACATGAGCATGGATCATTTGCTCCAGGGTGCCATCCGGTTCGGCAATAATTTCACCAGGGATGAAATATCCTGCGTTGTTTACCAATACCTCCACTGACTGACCCGTTTCTTTCACAAAGTCACAGAAAGTCTTGACCTCATCTTTGTTAGCCAGGTCGGCCTTCAGCACGTGCACTTTTTTCCCGGGGAAAGATTTTTCAATTGTTAGTTTAAGACCCTCAAGTTCATCATTGTTGCGCGAGCAGGTTGCAATATCGAAATCGCTTGAAGAAAATTTTTCAATGATAGCCCGGCCTATACCCTTCGTCCCTCCTGTTACTACAATAAGTTTATTCATGAACTTTATTTGTGAATTTTTTGGGTATCTTTCGCAAGGTAATCATTGCACTCGTTTAATGCATCTATGATCAAGGAGATTGGAAAGTATTTCATTTTTCTCGGACAACTACTCATCAACCGTGAAACTTTTAAAACATATTACAAACTTATCCTCGACGAATGCATTAGCATCGGATTGGGTTCGCTTTTTTTAGTCATCCTGGTCTCAACATTTATGGGCGCGGTTACGACGGTTCAAACCGCGTACAACATGGTGAGCGAATTTATTCCTAACTATGTTATTTCGCAGGTGGTGCGGGAAATGATAGTGTTGGAACTAGCACCAACAATTATCGCGGTCATTTATGCAGGTAAGGTAGGATCCAGTATGGCTGGTGGCCTTGGAACCATGCGGATCACTGAGCAAATCGATGCGCTTGAGGTCATGGGTATTAATTCAATTTCGTACCTCGTTCTACCTAAGATTGTGGCTTCCTTGTTAATGTATCCAATGCTGGTTGTTATTGCGGGGGTGTGTGGTATAATGGGAGGATACCTGGCTGGAACCGTAACGGGTATTATTACCGCTGAAGATTATGTTTACGGTTTGCGCACAAGTTATAATGAGTTCACGGTGATTTTTGCGCTCATCAAATCCGTTGTGTTCGCTTTCCTCGTCGCCTCTATATCATCATTCCGGGGGTACTATACGCAGGGTGGTGCGCTTGAAGTGGGTGTGTCAACAACGCAGGCAGTAACGACAAGTGTTATTGCAGTTTTAATAGCCGATTATTTGCTAGCACAATTACTGCTTTCGAAATGATAAAGATCGAGAATATTACCAAGTCGTTTGGTGACAAAGTAATACTGAAAGATGTCAGTGGAATTTTTGAGAAGGGAAAACCAAATCTTATCATCGGTGCCAGCGGTACGGGAAAGAGCGTGCTTCTGAAGTGTATTGTCGGACTGATCAGACCCAATGAAGGCCACGTTTTTTATGACGGCCGCGATTTTTACGGTAGCGATCGGGATACAAGAGTTGAAGTACGACGCGAGATGGGAATGCTTTTTCAGGGTGGTGCCCTTTTTGACTCCAAAACAGTAGAACAGAATGTTCGTTTCCCTCTCGATGTGCTTACAAAAATGTCGAAAAGCGAAAAAAATGATCGCGTAAATTTTTGTCTTAAACGGGTGGGCCTGGAGAATGTAAACAGCAAAATGCCATCGGAGATTAGTGGCGGGATGAAAAAGCGGGTTGGCATAGCCAGAGCGATTGTAAATAACCCGAACTATTTATTCTGTGACGAACCAAATTCTGGTTTGGATCCACAGACTTCGATCCTTATTGATGAACTTATCGCTGACATTTCCGAAGACCTTGACATTACCACTATCGTAGTCACTCACGATATGAATTCCGTTATGGGTATAGGTGAGAGAATAATGTTTATCTACAAAGGGCAGAATGTCTGGGTCGGCAACAACAGGGACATTACACACTCCGGAGTAAAGGAGTTGGATGACTTTGTGTTTGCCAACAAAGTCATGAGCAGTCTGCGCACAAAGTAGTAAAAGAAAATATTGGGACGTTTGAAATGCCTTCGAATACGGTATTCTTCGAGTTACCTGTTCGACTATTTCTGCGACTGTATCCTACACTTTGACAAATACTGCGGAAGCATTGTGTCCGCCGAATCCGAAGGTGTTGCTTAAAGCGACACCGATATTTTTCTTCCTTTTTTCACCTAATACAAAATTTAAACCTTCGGGAAGATTAGGATCGATATGTTGGGTATTTATTGTTGGAGGAATTATTCCGTCATGAATTGCCATGACGCAAATGATCGCCTCAATGGCTCCAGCACCGCCAAGTAAATGACCAGTAGCCGACTTCGTTGCACTAATCAGCAGATCGGATTTGTGGTCACCAAAAAATTTGGATACAGCTTTCATTTCACTTTCGTCTCCAACAGGTGTCGAGGTGGCGTGTGGATTTAAATAGTCGACCTGGTCGGGCTTTAAGTTCGCATCTTCCAGCGCCCACTTCATGCCAAGCATTGCGCCCAATCCCTCCGGATGCGTAGCCGTTAAATGATACGCATCCGCTGACATTCCGCCTCCTGCTACTTCTGCATATATTCTTGCCCCGCGCCTTTTGGCGTGTTCGTACTCCTCCAAAATCAGGGATCCGGCTCCCTCTCCCATTACAAATCCGTCGCGATCAACATCAAACGGACGTGACGCTGTTTCAGGGCTGTCGTT
>CAMLER010000443.1 GCA_946478915.1 uncultured Chryseolinea sp. | reverse complement strand
CCTGTCATATCTCCCCCAGGGGTAGTACTACCCAGGTAGAACAGCATTGCAGTGCTGCAAAACCAACTTTTCCTCTATTTTTGCAAAAAACCTTAACAGAACTGGCAATGAAGGCTTACGTTTTCCCGGGACAAGGAGCACAATTCACTGGTATGGGCCAGGACATATTCGAATCCAACAGCGACGCTACAAGGTTATTCAGGCAAGCCGATGAAATTTTGGGATTCAAGCTGACCGAAATAATGTTTACCGGCACGGCGGATGAGCAGAAGCAAACGCGCGTCACCCAGCCAGCGATCTTTCTTCATTCAGTAGCCATAGCGTTAACTTCCGAAAGTTTTAAGCCTGATATGGTAGCGGGGCATTCGTTGGGAGAGCTGTCGGCCCTCGTTGCTAACAAAACGCTATCTTTTGAGGATGGATTATTGCTGGTGTTCAAAAGAGCTATTGCCATGCAACATGCCTGCGAAATTAATCCTTCGACGATGGCAGCCATCATCGGACTTGATGATAAGATCGTGGAAGATATTTGTGCGTCTATCGACGACGTTGTGGTACCTGCTAACTATAATTGCCCAGGTCAGCTTGTAATTTCCGGAACGATCAAAGGCATTGACATTGCATGTGAAAAATTAAAAGCTGCAGGTGCCAGGAGAGCCTTGGTTTTGCCCGTGGGAGGAGCCTTCCATTCGCCACTGATGGAACCCGCAAGGGACGAATTGGCAACTGCTATCAACCAAACTCATTTTGAAAAACCAATTTGCCCGGTTTATCAAAACGTAAATGCGTTGCCGTCTACCGATGTAGATGTTATCAAGAAAAATTTGATTGCCCAGCTGACCGCGCCAGTTCGGTGGACACAATCTGTTCAGAATATGTCTAAGGATGGAGCATTATCATTTATAGAATGTGGACCGGGTAAAGTCCTGCAGGGTTTAGTTAAGAAGATCGTTCCGGCAGCGGAGACTTCAAGCATTTAGTTCGGCTTACTCGCTGACGACGGCTACCTCCAGTCCATCCGGGCACTGATCAAGCAATGCTTTTATTGTGGCATTCAATAGCGGGTGAACATATTGTGGTGCAATTTCCGTTAGGGGAGCGAGTGCGAATCTGCGGGATGGCAACTGCGGGTGAGGAACAGCCAACTCAATAGAATTTATCACGAGGTCATCGTAGAATAGTATATCGATATCGATAAGCCGTTCACTCCATTTGGAAATCCGAATGCGTCCCATATTTTTTTCCACATCCAGAATCTCTTTCAGCACTTGTTTGGGCGATAGTCCAGTTTCAACTTCTACTGCCTGGTTAAGGAAATTCGGCTGATCGGATTTTCCCCACGCGGCGGTTTCATAAATTGATGACGCCTTTTTAATCAAGCCGACCTTCTGTTCAATAGAATCGCGCGCAATCGCGAGGTTTTTTTTTCGATCGCCCAGATTCGTTCCCAACAGCAAAAACGTAGTATGTTTCATTTGTGCATCGCGCAAACATACTTTTTTATTCGTTTCACTATTGCTTACTTTTGAAACTTAAATTCTTGCAACATGGGTTTCTGGAAAGCATTTTTCGCTTCATGCCTGGGGTCATTGGTCGCCCTCGTTCTTTTGTGTGTCATTTTGGTTTCAATTTTTTCGATCACGGGCGACAGCAAGGTAGAGGTAAAAGACGGAAGCATCCTCCGCCTGAACCTCGATGCTCCGGTAACTGAGATTGAAAAAGAGTTGCCCATAACTTTCTCACTTTTAGGAGAGTCGGCACCGCGCCCCATCGGGCTGGCCCAATTTCGTCAGACGATTCAAAGCGCAAAGGACGACAGCAAGATCAAAGGGATTTACATAAACGTTAGCCTGCCGCAAACCGGATATACAACGATTGAGGAGATCCGTCAGGCGTTGCTTGACTTTCGCGCCAGCGGAAAATGGGTGATAGTTTACAGTGAACTGCTGAGCGAATCCGCTTACTACCTCGCATCAGCGGCCGACAAAATATATCTGAACCCTGAGGGTGAAGTTGAGTTTAACGGCCTCACGGCAGAAGTTAGTTTTTTCAAACGATTATTTGATAAGCTGGAGATTAAGCCTGAAGTGTTCCGGGTAGGCGAATTCAAAAGTGCAGTGGAGCCATTCCTGCTGGAAAAAATGAGCCCGGAGAATAGAACGCAACTGAATGAAATGATAAACTCGATTCATGATCATGTGCTGGACAGGGTTTCTGAATCGAGGAGTATTCCACGCGAAAAACTCGAAGAAATCTCCGACAAGATGTTGGTGAGAAATGCGAAGCAGGCTGTGGAACATGGCCTGGTTGATTCGCTTTTATATGTTGATCAGGTTGAGAACGAGTTGAAACGAAGGGCGGGAATCGATGCCGACAAAAAAATTGAATTTGTGAATTATCCCAAATACCGTAAGAGCATCAGTACCTATAAAGCTTCGAAGAATGAGGTGGCAGTTGTTGTGGCTGAAGGAACAATTCTTCCGGGAAAATCGGGCCGTGGCGATAATATTATTGGATCAGAATCTTTTATAAAGGAAATGAAGAGCGTTCGCGAAGATGAGGAGGTAAAGGCAGTCGTGGTTAGGATAAACTCACCCGGTGGAAGCTTTCAGGCATCAGATGCGATGTGGCGGGAGATACGTCTTACCGCTGAGTCAAAGCCCGTGATTGCCTCCATGTCCGACTATGCTGCATCAGGAGGATATTATCTCGCCATGGCTTGCGACACAATTGTAGCGCAGCCACATACCATCACCGGTTCGATAGGAATCTTCAGCGTGTTGTTTGATGCGAGCGGACTGTTGAACAACAAGATCGGAATTACATTCGATCAGATTAAGACAGGCGAGGTAGGAGACCTTATCACCGTAACGCGACCGCTAACAGCCCAGGAGCGCGAGATCTGGCAGACGCGGACAGAAGAAATTTACGAAACTTTTACAGGCAAGGCGGCGCAAGGCCGTCATGTGCCCATTGATAGCATTAAGAAGGTGGCTTCAGGACGCGTTTGGACAGGCACACAAGCGGTGCAGAGAAAGCTGGTAGATGTAGTAGGCGACTTTGAAGACGCGCTTTCTATTGCTGTTAAAAGCGCGGGACTGGGCGACGATTACAAGGTTCGCTATTATCCGCAGTACACGCCCTCATTTGTAGAGCAGATCATCAGCCAGATAGACGAAGAGGAATCTTCAAAAGCCCTTGAGGAGGAATTGGGCTCCTACTATCATTTGTACGAATACTGGAAGGTTGTGCGCTCATACCAGGGAACGCAGGCAAGAATGCCCTACGAGTTGAAAATTCAATAATACTTTTAGATAATGGACGCTATACGAACGGACTGGACCCGGGAGGAGATCAGTGAGATTTATAATCAGCCAATTCTTAATCTGATTTATCAGGGAGCGAGTGTTCATCGCCAGCATCATGATCCACAGCAAGTTCAGGTATGCACGTTGTTGTCGGTGAAGACAGGTGGCTGTCCGGAGGACTGCGCTTACTGCCCCCAGGCCGCCCGTTATCACACCGACGTGAAGGTCCAGAAACTTTTACCTGTGGAGGAAGTACTGGCGCATGCGCTTGAAGCTAAAGAAAGCGGGAGCACACGTTTTTGTATGGGTGCAGCGTGGCGTGAAGTTCGCGACAACCGTGACTTCGATAAAGTAATTGAGATGGTGAAAGGTGTGAGCACCATGGGCCTGGAAGTTTGCTGTACGTTAGGAATGCTGACACCCGATCAGGCGCAGAAACTGAAAGATGCAGGTTTGTATGCCTACAACCATAACCTGGACACGAGCAAAGAATTTTATAACGAGATCATCTCGACGCGGACTTATGACGATCGCTTAGAGACGCTGGAGAACGTGCGCGATGCAAACATATCAGTTTGCTCAGGAGGCATTATAGGAATGGGAGAGAAGGAAGAGGACAGGATAGGAATGCTTCACACGCTGGCCACGTTGAAGCAGCACCCTGAATCTGTGCCGGTGAATGCGTTAGTGCCTGTTGAAGGGACTCCTCTTGAAGACCAGGAAAAAGTATCGGTATGGGAGATGGTTCGAATGATAGCTACGGCGAGGATCATTATGCCGAAGGCGATGATACGGTTGTCAGCCGGCCGGGTACGGATGAATCTGGAGGAGCAGGCGCTCTGTTTTTTAGCTGGTGCCAACAGTATTTTTGCTGGAGATAAATTGCTTACAACGCCCAATCCGGGTACGATAAAAGACCGTGAAATGTTCCAAAAACTGGAGCTAAAACCCCGCCCTGCTTATACACAAAATTGACCGAAAACGGTCATTTTTTGATGTAAGGTTTTCCTTAAAAGTTGCACTTTTTACCCTGGAAGTTGACATAACCGGTACCCTATTACATTTTCAAATCGGGAATTTGTCAGGGTGTCGGTTCATTCATCGACCAGTTTTTCCGGCTAACGGCTGGCTACGTCACTTGGTAGGCCAGATATGGGGGGTAACCTTAGAATCGGTGCAGGTAACCCCATTTTTTAATCAGATATCAGGTTTTGCGCTAAACTGTCGAATGTTAAACCTTTACTTTAACTTCGGATCTGATAGTTTTGCAGGTGGGTTGACCCGGCATAAACTATTGTTCTTTAGTTTTTTAGCATTGGTTAGGTGATCCGTGTTGGCGACAACAATCCCGGAAGAAGCAAATGCGGCATGCTTCTGTATAAGTACCAATTCATTACGGTACGAATGGATTGCCAGTTAATTAGGATCTACCTTCGGATCACAATTTATCTTCAGCGATAAAACCGCCCAAGGGTTCATTGTTAGGCTTTGAAGATACCATTTCCTTTGAGGTTGCTTTATTGCTAGTAGACGTAGTTGCAAAAGAAAAGGACAAAGTGATTATTGCTGCGA
>CAMLER010000442.1 GCA_946478915.1 uncultured Chryseolinea sp. | reverse complement strand
CTAAGCTCCCAATATTTCAACCTATCAATATTTCTTTAGGAGCTGAGGGTTTGAATCCCCGACCCTCCCGACTGTAAGTCGGGATCCTCTGAATACCTGAGCTAAGCTCCCAATTAAAAATAAACCCGTCGCGAAACGGGATTGCAAATCTATAAGAGATTTTACTTAATACAAAAAACTTTCACTTTTATGCAGCAGCATTCATATAAAGCCGGGATAACGGATTTCTCAATGTTTCAAATGCCACGTATTTTGCGCGCTATTTAAACTAGTATGATTACTAAAACCCCGAAAGAGGAAGGCTACTACTTCCCCGCAGAATTTGCAAAACACGACGCCACATGGCTCAGTTGGCCTCACAAAGAGGCTTCATGGCCTGGAAAAATTGAATCTATTTATCCAGCATACGCGGAATTTATCAAGCTATTGGCTGAGGGGGAACAGGTGAACATAAACGTTGTTGACGAAGGAATGAAGAAAAAGGCCCTTCAGTATCTGGAAAAGATTTCGGCTGATTTAGGGAAAATAAACTTCTTCTTTCATCCCACAAATGACGCATGGTGCCGAGATCACGGACCGGCCTTCCTGGTAAACGCCGATGCTGCGCAGAAAAAGATCGTTGTTGACTGGGGCTACAATGCCTGGGGTGGCAAATATCCTCCCTATGATCTGGACGACAACATCCCCACCTTAATCGCTCAACATTACAATATTCCGGTTGTATATCCAGGCATCGTAATGGAGGGAGGTTCGGTCGATTTTAATGGTAAGGGTACCGTACTAACAACTACATCTTGTCTATTAAATGCAAATCGCAACCCTCAGCTAAAAAGATCACAAATTGAAGCGTATTTGGCCAATTATTATGGTGTGAATCACATATTATGGCTTGGAGATGGCATTGTCGGGGATGATACTGATGGGCACATCGACGACCTTACTCGCTTTGTTAACGAAACAACGGTAGTTACCGTCGTTGAAGAAGATAAGAATGATGATAATTATTCCGTGCTGCAGGAAATCGTCAAGTCACTTCAAAGTTTCCGGCTCGAAAATGGAAAGCCATTGGACATTGTGGAGTTACCGATGCCTTCTGCAGTTGTATATGACGGAATGCGACTTCCCGCTTCCTACGCCAATTTTTATATTTCAAACAAGTATGTAATTGTTCCGACCTTCCGTGACAAGAACGACGACCGCGCTCTGGAGATTTTGCAGTCGTGTTTCCAGGACCGAAAAGTCATCGGACTGGATTCTGTCGACATTATCTGGGGATTGGGTTCGTTCCATTGTTTAAGCCAACAGGAACCGTCAGTTTGAAAATCGGTGCACTTGACGGGGAGTGACACAATACTTCAGAGGCATATCCCAGTCGTTGATGTCGTCGATGCGAAGAACTGGATCATAAAAGCAAAGGCCGACCGGTATGCAGGACCCGTTACAAGTTGCCAGAAACTTATCGTAAAACCCCTTGCCATAACCAACACGATGACCAAATTGATCCGCGATCAGCATAGGGACGAGAACCATATCAATTTCTGCCGTTGGGGTTGGTTCGCCATATTGTGGCTCGCGTATACCCCATGAGTTGACCTTCAGTTGCTCTGGGTTTTCATAGTAAAAATTTTCAATCGAAAGTGATTCAACATTGATTCTTGGGATGGATATACGTATTCCTGCATAATTCTTTTGAAGGCGGCTAATTATCATCCAGGTGTCAGGCTCCTTCGTATTTTCCATCGTAATAAATGAGTGAATGACTTTGATTTGGTGAAGATCTATTTGACTAAAGAAATTATCACAGATATCCCAATTCAACTGTGCAAGATCCTGATCGCTTATGGAAAGTCGTTCGTTAAGGTAGAATTTTCGCAGCTCCGTTTTCGTCATGCTTCAAAGATACAGCTACACGACGTGATATGTCAAAGCGGTTTTGTTAACCCGGTATATCATACCTGAGAACATGAACCCGAAAATCAAATGGATCGAAATTGTCTAATAGCTTTTGAATGAAATGCGGATCCTGCTGATAAAAGGCCAGAAAATTTTCAGTGCGTTCCTGTAATCCTCCATTCGGAAACAATGCATCCTTCACGTGTTCAATTTGCCTGAACTTGTCATCGTGCAACCTTTTCTCCGCGCGAATCATATTTCGCTCTATTTTCTCAAGGCTGTTCAATGCACGCTGACGTTCAGCAGCAACAAAAGGTGCTAACGATTTGTCAAGTCGAGAGGCTCTTTCTTCAAGTTCATCGAAAATTTTTTCCATTGTTGCGCGCTCTCTGCCAACCGTCAGATCCCTCACGGAATGCTTCAGGACCCAATGATTAAACAGATAATTCTTTTCCTCAAAAAAATCTTTAATCTCCAATCCAGTCTTTAACAACTTCCGGTTGATCTCATGATTAACTGCAAGACCAAAATTACGTGGCATGATAATCGGAAATGATATTCCCGCTTTGTCAAATACACCTTTCAATTGAAGCCAGTAAATAACTTCGGCCGGTCCACCGACATACGCCAGATTTGGCAAAATTGTTTCCTGGTACAGTGGGCGCAAAATGACATTGGGACTGAGTTTCTCCGGCGCCTCATCGATCATTTTCTTCATCTCTACCTCGGAAAAAGAAATACTCGTATCGACAACCTGAAACCGATCATCACCTCTTTCTATCCTGCTTCTAATTCCATCTTCCAGATAAAAGAAATTTATATCCCTGCAATAAACCTGCGTCTTATAGCCCAGGTTCTCAAGGCTTGCATTGGTATTGTCGACCAGCAGTTTGTTGGAATTATTAATAATATCCGCAAGCATCACATCACTGAATTGTTCTTTCAGGCGACGCGAGTCTCCATCCAACACCAATAGGCCTTCATGTCCAAACAGCGCATTTACATACTGCCTAACGGACTGGCTAAGCGTCTTTGACTTTGAATACGCCTCCTTGAAAATTGTTGCGTCACCGGGAATTTCATCGGCAATTTTTTCAAGGCCCGTAGGCCTGAACCTTCCAACAGCACCCTTCTGGTCGGTATCCCATACATACTTTTTCGAATCGAGTTGGAAGTACTTGATCTCATCGTAGTCATGGTCTTCAGAAGCCATCCAAAATACAGGTACAAATTCAAATTCAGGATACCGAGCCTTCAATACTTTGCAGGTATTGATTATCGTAACTATCTTATAAATAAAATAAAGCGGACCGGTAAAAATATTGAGTTGATGGCCCGTTGTGACCGTAAAAGTTTTTTCCTTTTTGAGCAATAAAATATTTTCCAGCACCGCGCGCGATGTAGTTATTCCTTCATATTGCTCTTGCAGTGAATCAACAAGTGTATCTCGATGTGCCTGCGGAAAGTTCGCAGCCTTCTCTCGAATCTGATCCGGAAAATTATCAATGGTTGGGTATCGATTATAGAAAGGTCTTAAAGTCTCGTTGTCTTCAATGTAATCCATGAAAAAACGACTGAATGTTTGCGCATCAGCCAAAGAGACTTTATCAAGCTGCATGACAGGAATAAGAGTTGGTGGGTATTCTTAAAACCATAAACCGAATAACGGCAATTATCTTTTTAGGTTTGAAATTTTATGCAACCGGAATCGTCTCGGCTGTCAGGTCGAATTCAGACGCCGCGATAACTTTTGCATGGACAAACTCACCTGTGCGAAGATATTCTTCCGTCTTTAAAATAACTTCATTATCAACTTCTGGGGAATCGAACTCAGTTCTTCCAATAAAATTTCCTCCTTCTTTACGGTCTACCATTACTTTAAAAGTTTGTCCGATCTTATTTCGATTGAGCTCGAGGGATATATCTTGTTGAAGTTCCATTAACTGCGACATTCGCTCTTCTTTCACTTCCTCGGGAACATCATCGTCCATTGTATACGAATGTGTGTCATCTTCGTGAGAATAAGTGAAGACACCAAGCCTGTCAAACCGCGAACGTTCAACGAAATCTAACAACTCTTCAAAATCCTGTTGGGATTCGCCCGGATGACCGGTAATCATCGTGGTACGAATGGCAATTCCAGGCACTTTAGATCTTATAATCTCCAATAATTCCTGAGTCTTTTCGCGTGTGGTGCCTCTGCGCATGAGTTGCAACATGCGACTGGATCCATGCTGCAAAGGAATATCAAGATACCTGCATATATTCGGTCGCGTAGCCATTACGTCGAGAACATCCATCGGAAACCCAGCGGGGAACGCGTAGTGCAAGCGTATCCACTCAATGCCTTCTACATCAGACAAGCGCTGAAGAAGCTCAGCCAGATTTCTCTTTTTATAAAGATCAAGACCGTAATATGTAGAATCTTGTGCGATAAGCAACAACTCTTTCGTACCCTGTCTGGCCAGACTGGCTGCTTCCCTTACAAGCTCTTCAATAGGGCGCGATACGTGTCGGCCGCGCATCAAGGGAATGGCGCAAAATGAGCAAGGCCGGTCGCAACCCTCAGATATTTTCAGGTATGCATAGTGCGCCGGATTAGTAAGAATGCGCTCACCAACAAGCTCCTGCCGATAGTTGGCATTAAAAACTTTCAAAAGGCGCGAAAGGTCCCTAGTGCCAAACCACGCGTCTACGCTAGGAATTTCTTTTTCCAGATCATCCTTATACCGCTGTGAAAGGCACCCCGTCACGTAGACCTTATCAACAATTCCGTCATCCTTAGCGTCAACATATCGAAGGATTGTATCGATCGACTCCTGCTTGGCATTTTCAACAAAGCCACAGGTATTGATCACCACAACCCGGGCATCGTCACTCTTCGACTCGTGTACCGCATCTATACCGTTGCCACGAAGCTGCGTAAGCAAAACTTCCGAATCCACCAGATTCTTGGAACATCCAAGTGTGACGATGTTGACCTTATTCTTCCTGTTCCCCTT
>CAMLER010000441.1 GCA_946478915.1 uncultured Chryseolinea sp. | reverse complement strand
TTCTGTCCTACATACTACTTAGACACCCGACTAATAACTAATAACTAATAACTAAATAAATGCCGAAAATATCCGAAACCGATCTCATCCTGAACAGCGATGGCAGCGTATATCACCTCGGCTTGTTGCCAGAATATGTTAGCGATACCGTTATTACAGTCGGTGATCCGGATCGCGTGGATATGGTAAGTCGGTATTTTGATCGCATTGACTTTAAGATCAGGAAGCGTGAATTTGTGACCCATGGAGGAACTCTCCGCGGTAAGAAAATAATGGTGGTAAGTACCGGGATGGGTACCGATAACATAGAAATTTTTTTCACCGAACTGGACGCTTTGGTTAACGTGAACCTGAAGTCCAGAACAATTAAGAGTCGTAATAGGAAGCTAAAAGTGATTCGGATAGGCACATCCGGCTCCTTTCAGAAAGATGTACCTGTTGACTCTCATGTTGCTACCGACCATGCCATCGGACTGGATAGCCTGATGCATTTTTATAAATTCCGGATGAATTGGGTGGAAAGGCAGATTTCCAAAGAAGTAATGAGGATGGCACGCCTGGATTACTTGCCATACGTTGCAAAAGCATCACGGACCCTACTGGAGCGATTTGGTTCCGATATTATTATTGGTAATACGCTCACCACACCAGGTTTTTTTGCTCCCCAGGGACGAACAGTCAGAATTTCCCCCAAATACCCCAAAATGCTAAAAAATCTGGCTGCCGACGGGAATAAGGGCCTGGGTCTGCGGCTGGTGAACTTCGAAATGGAGACCGCCGGCTATTATGCCATGGCAAAATTATTGGGTCATGAAACGTTGAGTGTCAGTGCCATTGTGGCGGACCGCGTCAGAGGAATATTCTCAAAAGACCCCAACAGCGCAATTGACGCCCTAATCAGGAAAATTTTAGAGCGGATTTAGCCTAAAACCAGGATACAACCACCCCGGAAATCGTATTATTGAACAGATTTGGCGCTCAGGCGTTCACCGAACTATCCATACGCATTATATGTTTTCCAGCAGCGTAAGGCTCGTTGTTATAGAAACCTGAAAGGATGCGGTGGGCAATCTGTTCTATGATCAATTCATCATCCGTTTTACCCTCTTTTCCTTGCCAGAAGATGCGATTTCTGTGGCGTTTCATGTCTTCGATATACCCCTTGGCCCGGGTGTATTGCTCATCGGTAAAGGTTATCGTAAAGCAGGTTTTAACTTTTTGTGTGTCCATAGCTGGTAAAAAATTTGCAATAGTTATGCCATTAAGATTTTGATAATAATAATACAGAAAAACAGATTTATGCCGCAATGGTTTGCCCGTGTTCGGGCAAAAGTGTTCGCGGCCGAAACAAATAAATTAACGTTGTGGCCCCAAAAAATGGAGCCTGAAACCTACTTTTAGTGTTATATCATATATGAGAAAGTGTACCATTTTCGAGCTCTCCAATGGAATTAGGGTAGTCCATCAGTACGTGCCTACAACAAGCATAGTTCATTGCGGGATCGTTATTGGAATTGGAAGCCGCGATGAAACAATAGACACCCAGGGTATTGCCCATTTTTGGGAGCACATGGCGTTTAAGGGTACTAAGAAAAGAACATCCCTTGATATTATAAAAAGCCTGGATTCTGTCGGCGGAGAGTTAAACGCGTTCACAGACAAAGAAAAAATAGTTTTTTACGCTTCGGTACGCGATCAGTATTTTGAACGGGCCGTCGATGTGCTGACGGATATAACATTTCAATCGACTTTTCCGGAAAAGGAATTGGAGAAAGAACGCGGAGTTATTCTTGAGGAAATGGCCATGTATTTTGATAATCCCGATGATGCATTGCAAGATGAACTTGAAGCATTAATCTTCAAAGGGCATGCCATCGGTATGAACATTCTTGGCAACGAGCAGACTGTGCGCTCCTTTAAGAAAAAGGACTTCATATCTTTTTTCAGGAAACATGCTGACAGCCGTAAAATTGTTTTTAGCTGCGTGGGGAATATTCCGCTCGCGCAGGTTGAAAAAATTGCAAAAATGTACCTCGAAACACGGCCTGTATTTAAGTCGAATGTCAAGCGGAAAAAATTCGGCGCATATAAACAACGTGAGGCTATACTCCAACGCGGCGTCAAACAAACACGTTGTGCTTTTGGGCGGGATGCTTATCCATTGATGAATTATAAACGGATACCTTTCTTTTTGCTGAACAATATTCTCGGCGGACCTGGCATGAATTCCCGACTCAGCTTATCAATCCGTGAAAAGTACGGCTTGGTCTATGCCATAGATGCGCAGTATATGGCGTATGCCGACACCGGTATGTTTGCGATTTATTTCGGTACCGAACCCAAACAGGTGTCAAAATGCATGACATTGGTTAGACGGGAACTGGACAGACTATGCGATTCGCCATTGAGTGCCCGAGAGCTGGCGTCGGCGAAAGAACAGTTGAAAGGACAACTCGCATTGTCAGAAGAAAATAACCAGGGGCTTATGATCATGATGGGCCGTGCGGTTATCGATCTCGACCGCGTTCCACCCCTTGAAGAAGTGTATGAAAAGATCAATGACGTGGATGCGTCGATGCTTCAGGATATTGCTTGTGAAATGTTTACCGAAGATAAACTGAGCTCGTTGATCATAGAACCTAAGCACTAACGTGCTATTTTTCATTGCTGAAGTTAACATTGATTATAATTAATCTCGACGCCAGTCGTTAACAAGCCACGTCCGTTTGGCTGATCAAACTGCTACATTTGTACAGACACCAACTGGTTAACGATGGAAATACTAAATGAACAACTTCAACGCTATGCTGAGCAACATACCACGCCCGAGAACGAGTTGTTAAAAAGGATTAATCGCGACACTAATGCTAACGTTTTGATGCCGCGGATGCTTTCCGGCCACCTGCAAGGACGTGTACTATCGATGATTAGTCAGATGATCCGCCCTAAGTTGGTTTTGGAAATTGGCACCTACACCGGATATTCTGCATTGTGTCTTGCAGAAGGTATAGCCGACGGGGGTAAACTTATCACGATTGACAATAATGAAGAGCTGGAAGAGAGAGTCAGAGAATACTTTACTTTGTATCGCGACAAAATCGATTATCGCATAGGCCGCGCCATTGATATCATTCCTACGCTCCATGACACATTCGATCTCGTCTTTATTGATGCGGATAAAAGCAACTACGCAACTTATTTTGATCTTGTGATCGACAAGGTTAAGCCTGGCGGTTTCATCTTGGCCGACAATGTCTTTTGGAGCGGGAAAGTATTAGACGACCGCCCTGATGCGGATACAAGGGCAATAATTTCATTCAACCAAAAAATTCATGCAGATAACCGGGTGGAAAACGTACTTCTTCCGATAAGAGATGGTATTATGATGATAAGAAAATTATCTTTGTAGAACTTTTTAAGCTATGAGACTATTTTTTGTATTGCTGCTGGCTTCAATCGTCACGGTACACGCTCAAACCCCGCAGGTTCCTCACAAGATGCAATTCGCCGGGATGACGTTGACTATTCGCGACGATGCGCGGAAAGAAATTCAAAAGGATGTAAATGCTCTAACTCAATCTCCCAAGCATCACAATATTAAAGTCGAACGGGCCAAGACTTATTTTCCAATTATCGAAAAGGTCTTTGAAGAAGAAAGGGTCCCTGAGGATTTCAAGTATCTGGTGTTACAGGAAAGCGCTTTGATCGCCGACGCTGTTTCAGTGTCAAATGCAGTTGGTTTCTGGCAATTTAAAGATTTTACAGCTGTTGAGATGGGTCTTCGTGTTGATAAGGAGATTGATGAGCGGCTGAATATCGTGTCGTCAACCCGCGCGGCTGCCCGATATTTGAAAAAGAACAACTTTTATTTTAATAACTGGCTGTTCGCCTTGCAAGCTTATCAGATGGGTGCGGGTGGAGCAATGAAGAGTCTACCAAAGGATCAAAGCGGTGCCAGAACCATGGAAATTACCAGTAAGACCTACTGGTATGTAAAAAAGTTTTTAGCACATAAGGTTGCGTTTGAGAACGATGTGAAAGGCGACGGAAATGTAAAAGCGATAGCCTATGAGAACAAAAGCAAAAAGCTGCTAAGCGAAATTGCCAGGGAAGTCGCGGTAAGCGAGGATGATATTAAGTCGTACAACAAGTGGGTAAAGCATGGTCGTATTCCTGATGATAAGTCATATACTGTGATTATTCCACAGATCGGGGAGGCACCAGCAATACAAATTCCGACCACAACGGTTGCTGTGGTGCAACAAAAGGACGTTGAGCAAAATGCACCTGAAAATGTAAGCTCCATGAAAACCAAAATTAACGGGATAAAGGCGATCAAGTCAGTCGCTGGAGAAACGCCCGCAATCCTGGCAAGCAGGGCAGGCGTTGCTCTCGACGACTTTCTGGCATGGAACGACATCACCAGGAGTTCCAAAATTGCACCCGATGAATACTATTTGTTAGGAAAAAAACGCGCACGCGGGGAAGATGCTTATCACCAGGTTTCTGAAGGAGACAACCTCTGGAAGATAAGTCAGATGTACGGTGTACAGCTAAAGAAAATCAGGCGATTTAACAGAATGAGTTCGGGCGACAAAGTAAAGCCAGGAACAACTATCTGGCTAGCATCAAAGAAACCAAAGAACGCAGATCGATTAAAGTCTGACGAGATCATTGAGGTTGATAAGACGGCAACTTTCGCATGGTCGGCCAGCCCTGAATTTGAGACAGGTGAAAAATCGCAGACAACGGTGACACCACCGGCGGAAATGATGGAGAAGAAGGATTCGTTATCATCCTGGTCGGAACCGGTTGCGCTCGAATCCAGCCAAAATCCGGTTGATTCTACACAAACCTTACAGACGCAAATCGCTGTTGTTGCGGATTCCGCTATCGTGAAGTCGGAAAATATTGTTGTTACAACGGGAA
>CAMLER010000440.1 GCA_946478915.1 uncultured Chryseolinea sp. | reverse complement strand
ATCGAAGTGAGCATGGGCCTGCTGTTGCGCCTGATGCAGCGAATGTATGATAGATCCGCACGCGAGGAACAAGCCGGCTTTAAAGAATGCATGCGTAAACAAGTGTGCGAAAGCTGCATCCGGATTACCAACGCCCAAAGCAGTCACCATTAAACCCAGTTGGGAGACGGTAGAAAATGCCAGTATCTTTTTTATATCAGTTTGACCAAACGCTGACAGTGCGCCTAGCGTAGCAGTTATTACTCCTACTATAGCAACAATATCAAGAGCAGCTGGCGTGAAAAGAGAAAAAATCCTTACAACCAGGAAGACACCTGCCGCCACCATGGTAGCAGCATGGATCAGCGCCGAAACTGGAGTTGGACCCTCCATCGCATCGGGTAGCCAATTGAACAATGGAAACTGTGCTGATTTCCCTACGACACCACAAAAGATAAAAAGGGATGCGGCGGTTTGCCATGAAGCTACGCCACTTGCGCTGCTCCAGTCGTTTATGCTGAATGTTCCATGATTTGTCCAAACGATCATCAGTCCTATCAGAAAACCGGCATCTCCAATGCGATTAAGAACGAAGGCTTTTTTTGCGGCTCTGGCGGCGGAAGGTTTTTCCTTCCAATGGCCGATTAGCATATAAGATGAAAATCCAACCAATTCCCATCCCATAAAAAGCATAAGGAGGTCATCAGCAACGACGATCACAAGCATCGCAAAGGTAAACAGGCCGAGCATGGCGAAGTACCTTCGTATACTTCGGTCACCAGCCATATAGCCGATGGAATAGATATGCACCAACATTGATATGAAGGTGACCACCAATAACATGGTGCTTGAAAGTCCATCGATAAGAAATCCTGCGCTTATCTCTTGTGTTGATAATATAAACCATCTTACAGCCAGCGAATAAGGATTATCGTCTCCAGTGTACAGAAAAACCACCAGGGCTGAAAATGCACTAAGCAGCAACATGAAAGGAGCGGTGAATGAAACAATCCAGGAGTATTTTTCCGAGATGACAAAAGCGACGAGAAACGATAACAACGGTAGGGCCAGTGCAGCAAAAAGGCAGGCTTCAAAAAATATGGAATATGTTGTAGCTGCTTCCACGCGTTAATCTTTAATCTCGCTGATCGAATCGGGTGCCGAAGTGTTGAAATATTGATAGACCTGAAGCACGATGGCTAATCCTACTGCTGCCTCACAGACGGCAACAATAATTACAAACAACACAAACATCTGGCCGTCGACAGAGCCCGGTCTTAGCTGGTTAAATGCAATAAGATTTAAGTTCGAAGCATTGAGCAAAAGTTCTATTCCGAGCAACACCATTATTGTATTACGCTTCGTGACAATGATGAACAATCCTAATGCAAAAAGAAATGCACCGAGAAACAACGCATGGTCGACAGGGAATATCACGCTTTTCGTTTGATAGTGGAAGCAATAACAGCAGCCCCGACAAGTGCCATCAGGAGTAAAATGCCAGCCGCTTCGAACGGTAGCACATAAGTTGTCATCAGCGACACGCCTATTGTATTAACATGGGATAAGGAAGAAGGAGTCGCGGATGTATCAGCAATGGAAAACGTTTCACTCTTCAACAAGAAAACCATTGAACCAAAAAATCCTATGGCCACCAAAGCTCCGGCAAAAACATTTGTGTGTTCAACTAGAAGAGGTTTCTCGCTCCGGGTCGTAAGCATAATTCCAAAAATAATCACAACGAGAATTCCTCCAGAATATATAAGTATCTGCGTGATAGCAACAAATTCGGCGAATGCCAGGACATAAATTCCGGCGAGAGCGAGCAAACAAACAATTAATAGCAATGCTCCATAAAAGACGTGGCGCACTACTGCTAACAGGAGAGCAGATACAGCCGCAAGCGATGCAAAAAAATAGAACATAAAATTTGCAAAGTTCATGACGCTGGCGGTTTAGGAGGCCCGGGTGGTTTTATCTTTGGTTTAAAGACTGGCTTGGCAGCTGAGACCGCAGGTTTTTTCACTTCCCCTTCTGTCGGTGCAGGCGAGGCTGCTGCTTTACTTTTCTGGTGATCCTCGAGTTGTTTTCTTTTCTCCGCTATTTCCTGATCGGTCATTTCCGCAAACGCATAATTATGTTCGCGAATGTCTGTCACACTGAAATCGTATACTTTGGTCATTGTGAGACATTCGGTCGGGCATACTGTCGTACAGAGTCCGCAAAAACAACATTTGCCCATATCAATATCAAATGTTGCCGCATAGATGCGCTTAGGTGTACCGTCGGAAGTCTTTCCGATCTCCTCGGTTGCTTTTATCGGAACGATTTCGATGCAGTTCACCGGACAAATTTTTGCACACTTATCACAAACGATGCAATCGTCTATTTCATTATGGAGACGGTATCGGCCGTTGTCCGGAACGGGCTGCATTTCATATGGATACTGTATAGTGGCAATACCTTCGCGATCGTCGAAATATTTTTGATCAGAAATAGAACGTACCTCCTGCGTACGCCTTGCTTTGAACATGTGTTGAAAAGTGATGCGCAAGCCAACCCACAACGAGCGGATAGCGCCCGTGATGTTTGCAGCATATGATTGTTGTTTGCGATCTTCCATCCGGTGCAAAAATAGGATGGAAAAGGTTGTATGGAACAATTTCCGTTAAGAATTCTGAAACTGGGTGCAGGTGTGTGCAGGTCACTTCGTTGTATGATCAACCGACCACATCAACCGTTTCGGAAAGTTTCTTGAAACCGTTTGTTATTGTTTCACGCTGGCCTTTTCCATGGTAAAGGCCGGAGTCTGACTTACTTCCGCCTTTGGAAGAGTGAAATAGAAACTGCTTCCGTAATCTTCAGCGCTTTCCACCCATATTCTACCTCCGTTTTTCTCCACAAATTCTTTGCAAAGAATAAGACCGAGGCCTGTACCCTTTTCGTTAGCGGTACCTCGGGTAGTATAAGGAGCTGTCTTATCAAAAAGGATTCGTAAAACTTCCGGCGCCATTCCAACACCATTGTCCTTCACTGAAACTACCCATTCGTTGTCGCGTGGAATAGCGCTTACCCTTACTTCGCCCTTATCGTTCGTAAATTTTAAGGCGTTCGTAATCAAATTTCTGATCACTAGGTTTATGGTGTTCGAGTCAGCATACCCAATGGAATTGGGTGCGACTTCGTTGACTAACCGTATTTCTTTGCCAGGGGTTTCACCCAGCAATTGAATATTCTCGTCGACAAGCCTTTTCAGATCGATCTTTCCTTTCTGCAGATTTAGCTTGTCCATTTGCAAGAGCGTCCAGTCCAATAGATTATTGAGAAGCGCACGCGTATGGTTAAAGCGCGTCTTGAGCTCGCGCACATGTTTTGGAAGTTCTTCGGTGGTCACAGCACCCTTGTCCAGCAGGTCTAATAACCCAGAGAGTGCATTGATAGGCGACCTCAGATCGTGAGAAATGATGGAGAAGAATTTATCCTTCACCTGATTAAGGCGTTCCAGTTCTTCACTTCTTTTTTCAGTTTCCTGCTGGTGTCGCACCAGCAACGCATTGATCTGGCGCCTGCGTTGGCCACTGCGATATACACTGATCAGGAGGATTACGCTTAATGCGACAACAACGACAAGGATATTTCTCACGAACTCCTGCCTTTTGAGAGCACCTTCGGTAGAACTCTGTTGTTCGCTTAGCGCAGCGATCTGCGAGTCTCTCGATTCGGTTTCAAACCTTATCTGGTCACGTAATAATTTTGCCTGCATATCCTGGCTGAACAAGGTGTCTTCCAGTTGCTTATATCGCTTAAAAAATTGCAGCGATTTCTTATAATCTCCCTTCATTTCCCAAAGCGACGAAAGCTGGTTGAAACATTGGATCTCGAGGATACGCGCGTTAAGCTTCCGGGCGATATCAAGACTTTTCGATACGTACTCAAGCGCCTGATCGTACCGTTGTTGTTTTTGGTGAACTACTCCGCGACCCAATTCGACCTCCGCCAGGCCATACCTGTCTTTGTTCTTGGCATATAGCGTGTACGTTGTGTCGTAGTATTTTAATGCGGTATCGAAATCTCCCTTTTGCATATAGGTCTCGGCAATACTGCTCATTGACTTCGGAAGAAGTCCTGTCAGGTTCTGCGCGCGACTTTCCTTCAGGGAGGCAAACAATGTTGATAAAGCAGAATCATATTTTCCCTGGCGGAGCAGGACATCGCCAATTTCATCGAGCGAATAAGGCTCCCCTTCCGCGTCTTTTATTTGCCTGCTCATCTTTTGGGAGATCTGGAGGTGATCGAGTGCGCGGTCGTATTGACCGAGTTCCTTGAACACCCGTCCCACGTTGTGAATGGTGACGGCCATAATGAAAGAATCCTTCGCTGCTTTTGCAAACTTGTACCCCTGGGTGAAATAGTAATAACTTTCGTCGTATTCGCCCAGATCATGATAATCATGCGCCACGTTGTTATACGCGCGTGCTATCATTGAACTGTCATTTGCTAACAGGCTTGATTCAAGTGCCATGTTGTCGAGCCGAAGCGCCGAGCTGTAGTCACCACTCACCCGGTACACGGCGCCCATACTTTTGTAAGCGGCACTTTTAAGGCTTGCCAGGTTGAGGTTTTCCGCTAGAGAAATTGCTTCTTCGCTTAGGGCGCGACTCTTGTTGACATCTTCATATTTATATTGCTCGGAAAGAGCGACAAGTACTTGCATGCGGGTAGAGTCAGCGAGATTTTCTTTCAGCACATTTTGAAGACTGTCAATCGTCCGCTGAGCTTCAGACTGAAAAGAATTCAGCGCAAAGCAGAGCACGAGACAGAAGCAACGCATTGCCCTTAAACAAAAATTACTTTCCAAGCTCCACATAGAATTATCAGCCCGAGGGCCAAGGGTGTTAAATATTTCCAGGACAAGTTCATCAGTTGATCTACTCTAAGACGAGGATACGTCCATC
>CAMLER010000439.1 GCA_946478915.1 uncultured Chryseolinea sp. | reverse complement strand
AATCTTCTCCTCGTCTGTCGCCAGCAACGCCGTCTTCATTTACACGTGCTCCAAAACGCCATGCACCACTTAATGTTGATGAAGCGTCATCCACTTTTCTCCAGGTTTCTTTTGTCACAGCGGCATCTGTCTTAGTAGTGATAGTGAGTTCGTCCTTTTTAGGTGACAGGGAAAATGAATACGTTTCTGGCTTTCTCACTCTCGTGCTGTCGGCGGTATGGAAATCAGGAATTTCAATATATTCCTTTCCACGTGTATTATACTTTCCGCCACCGGCATCTACAAACGCGCCTTCCTGTGTATACGAACCGAACATAAAATAGCCGTCACTGTAGATTTTGATGGTCTCGTCAGTCTGTGTTTCTCCATTCACACTTACAAGCTTCCACGCGCCATTCAATTTTTGCGCATTTAGCCCAAAAGATAAAAAGAGCAATAATGTCAATCCCGATACGAAAGCTTTTATATGAATGGTGGTCATCATGATCGGACGTTAAATGAAATCATCTTTAAAAGTACGCAAACACAGTAAAATAGCACATCGCCTGAATTCGGATTTTACTTTAAAATAAAACATCAAGGTTAAAGATTTGTTTGTTGTATTGTCCATCAATTGATAGCGTGCGAATGACCACCGAATACTGGAAAAGGAATAAAGAATATGATTCCGAGATTTCAATAGGTAATAGAGAATCTGGCGCACACCCACTATTAACTAATAACTGTTAACTAATAACGGTTATAAACAACGAACTTGTTACAAAATAGTAAATTGACCCATGGTTTTGAAAATTTTTGATAATGAGTTTCTCTCTTGTGATCTGGATGATTCGCTGCCGGTTTTAAGACATTATTGGAAAAAGGCCCCAACAGGAGAGCAATTCAGATCACAGCTGCTCGATGTTTTAGAAGAATACAAAAAGTTAAAGCCAACTTACAACGATCTTGCCTGGCTTGCCGACACAGCAGAACTTGGTGAACTTGATGAAGAAACGGAAACATGGCTGGTGGACGTGTGGGAAGATTTGCTGTTTGTGAAAGCAGGGGTAAAAATTCATGCGGTCATATTAGGTGAAAGCATCTTTGCCGACTATCCCATGGAGAACTTCAAACAGGATGCTGAGCAAAAGTTTCAGGCGTATAATGTCCATCTTGGAGTGTTTTCTACGGAGGAGGATGCGTATGAGTGGATTCGAAGATTGGAAGATTAGAAGATTGGAAAATTAGAAAATTTGAAAATTGGAAGATTGGAATCGCGGGTAATGGTGTAATTTGTAATTTTATTGATTTGTCGGTGGAAATTGTATTTGTTCAATAATTAATATCCACAACCTTTTTTTCCTTCAGTTTTTGCATCTGTACCGGAACAATATTCAGAATCGCTTCCTTTAAAGTTTGTATCAGCTTGCTCTTGATATAATCGCGATGGGTTACAAGGCTTACTTCGCGTGCTGGTGTCGGCTCCTTTAATCTCTTGACCAACTTGAGTTGTGGTTTGTTAAACTCCATCACGGCCAGTTCAGGTAAAATTGTTATGCCATCACTCTTGTCAACCATACGCCTAAGCGTTTCAATATTTCCTGTTTCATACTTAAACTGCAGATCGGTGGTGCGGCGGAGCTCGCACAAGTTCAATACTTGCGACCGAAAGCAATGACCTTCCTCCAACAACCATAGCTGACTCGGATCTAATTCATTAGCCAACACATATTTTTTGTTGCTTAGGGAATTTTTCCTGGAAACATAGACAAATAGTTCTTCATAAAAGAGAATTTCTTCTTTTATAGATTGATCCTTAAGCGGAGTTACGACAATGCCGCAGTCAAGCCGATTATTTTTCAGTTCATGGATCACCTCTTCTGTAATGGCCTCCCTGATGACAAGATTTACTTGTGGATACTTCTCCCGCATATACTTATATAAGGGTGGTAAAACATAAGGTGCGAGCGTCGGTATAATGCCAATCCTCAATTCCCCGGTTAACGCATCCTTTTGTTCGTTGATAAGTTGTCGGATGACGCTGGCCTCGCGCAATATTTTCCGTGCTTGTGCTATTATACTCGCGCCAATCTCAGTTGGAATGACAGGCTGCTTGGTGCGGTCAAAAATTTTTATACCAAGTTCATCTTCAAGTTTTTGGATCTGCATACTCAATGTAGGCTGAGTTACGAAGCAATTTTCTGAGGCCACTACAAAATGACGATGCGTGTCAAGGGCAACAATGTATTCAAGTTGCGTAAGTGTCATAGATTTATTCTATATATTCATAAAAATAATCAATTTGATTTATCACGACAAGTAGCGTATTGTTGACCTGGAAATCATAACATTCTCCAAATTCTAACGCCTAACTTTCAAAAAATGGAAAACAGTGCCCCTTCCAAACAAAAATCACTAAAGGTTAATGACAGTGAAGTTAAATGTCCGTTCCATGGCGGATCGCTGAACTTTAGCGCCGGTGGTGGAACCCGTAACCGAGACTGGTGGCCAAACCAACTCAATCTGAATATCCTGCGTCAACAATCATCTCTCACCAACCCGATGGATGAGAATTTCAATTACGCAGAGGAGTTCAAGTCGCTGGATTTGCCTTCCGTAAAAAAAGACATTTTTAATCTAATGACTACGTCACAGGAATGGTGGCCTGCTGACTATGGACACTACGGGCCATTTTTCATACGGATGGCATGGCATAGCGCAGGCACTTACCGCGTGTCCGATGGCCGCGGTGGCGCGGGTGCTGGCATGCAGCGTTTTGCTCCCCTCAACAGCTGGCCTGACAACGTAAACCTGGACAAGGCAAGGTTACTGTTATGGCCAATTAAACAGAAGTACGGTAAGAAAATTTCGTGGGCTGACCTGTTAATCCTTGCTGGTAACTGCGCCCTAGAGTCAATGGGTTTCAAAACGTTTGGCTTTGGTGGCGGCCGCGAAGACCTGTGGGAACCGCAGGAAGAAGTCTATTGGGGATCCGAGAAAAAGTGGCTGGGTGGTGACGAACGTTATACGGGGGAACGCGATCTGGAGAATCCGCTGGCAGCTGTTCAAATGGGGCTTATCTATGTAAACCCTGAAGGACCTAATGGTAAGCCAGATCCTATTGCTGCGGCGCGAGACATTCGCGAAACTTTTGGACGTATGGCTATGAATGATGAGGAAACCGTGGCTTTGATTGCCGGCGGGCATTCTTTTGGAAAGACTCATGGGGCAGCCGATCCGTCAAAATATGTGGGACCGGAGCCGGTGGCTGCAGGGATTGAGGAGCAGGGTCTTGGCTGGAAGAATTCGTTTGGCAGCGGAAAAGGTGTGCATACCATTGGTAGCGGGCTGGAGGGTGCCTGGACGACGACGCCAACGAAATGGAGCAATAACTTTTTCGAAAATCTATTTGAATTTGAATGGGAACTTTCCAAGAGTCCCGCCGGAGCATTTCAATGGAAGCCCAAAAATGGTGCCGGTGCGGGTAGCGTTCCCGATGCGCACGATCCTTCCCTGAGACATGCGCCAACCATGCTTACAACCGATCTATCACTGAGGTTCGATCCTATTTATGAGAAGATCTCCAGACGTTTTTATGAAAATCCTGACGAGTTTGCCGATGCGTTTGCCCGCGCGTGGTACAAACTAACCCACAGGGATATGGGCCCTATCGTCCGTTACCTCGGCCCTGAGGTGCCGGCTGAAGAATTAATCTGGCAAGATCCACTGCCGGCAGTTACTCACCCACTGATTGATGAAGCAGACGTTGCAGCGCTTAAAGCTCTTGTGCTTGCTTCGGGTCTGACGGTATCTCAGTTGGTTAGCACTGCATGGGCGTCGGCCTCTTCATTCCGTGGTTCTGATAAACGCGGCGGTGCCAACGGTGCGCGTATACGCCTCGCTCCGCAAAAGGATTGGGAGGTCAACAACCCACTGGAACTTGAAAAAGTGCTTACGAAATTAGAAGGAATTCAAACAGTATTTAATAACGGAGCCGGAAATGGCAAAAGGGTTTCCATAGCTGATCTGATCGTGCTGGCAGGATGTGCTGGTATTGAAAAGGCCGCTAAGAATGCGGGCTTCGATATTAACGTTCCATTTACGCCTGGACGTGCCGATGCATCGCAAGAACAAACCGATGTCGAATCGTTTGAAGTTATGGAGCCGGCGGCCGACGGATTTCGAAATTATGTGAATGCGCGTCACAAACCTTCCGCTGAGGAACTGCTAATTGACAAGGCACAACTTCTTACACTGACAGCACCGGAAATGACCGTACTCCTCGGTGGAATGCGCGTCCTCGACACAAACTTTGACAAGTCGAAGCATGGGGTTTTCACACAGCGACCCGAAGTACTCACAAATGATTACTTCGTCAACTTGCTGGATCTCGGGACAACCTGGAACGCAACCAGCGATTCTCAAAATGTTTTTGAAGGACGAGATCGCAAGACTGGCGCATTGAAATGGACCGGCACGCGAGTGGACCTCATTTTTGGGTCAAACTCCGAACTTAGAGCTTTGGCAGAGGTTTATGCATTCGCTGATTCGCAGGAAAAGTTTGTTCGCGACTTTGTGACAGCCTGGAATAAAGTGATGAACCTTGATCGTTTTGACATCAAATAATTTCATTCATCTATTACAAAAAAGGTGGCTATGTGGTCACCTTTTTTGTTTTAAGTGATTTCAAAAAAAAACATTCAACACTCAACACTCAATAAACAACACTCAATTGGCTCCTGTCGCCGCGCTTTGCATTCTTTTCCCCAAAAGTATAATCTTACAATTCTGCCGACTCCCCCCTTTGAATGTTGAATGTTGAGTGTTGAGTATTGAGTGTTTGTCGTTTAAAAAAAACATTCAACACTCAACATTCAATAAACAACACTCACCCGCTCTCTGTCGCCGCGCTTTGCATTCTTTTCCCCAAAAGTATAATCTTACAATTCTGCCGACTCCCCCC
>CAMLER010000438.1 GCA_946478915.1 uncultured Chryseolinea sp. | reverse complement strand
ATAGGATTTTATTGATGAAGAGAAAAGTTCTTTAACACATCTCGCAACGCGCCTTCCCATGCACTATACTTGTCTGGCTTGGTAACAAAGTACACTGCGCCAAGTGCTATCGTTTCTGCAATGGTTGACTTATCCGAGCTTGTGCTTAACATGACCACAGGAATTGAATTTAATTTTAAGCTTTCCCTTTTTGCTACAAGAAACTGCTTGCCATTCATTAAAGGCATATTCAAATCCAAAAAAATTAAATGGGGCATCAAACTTCCGTTCAATTTGGTAAGAGCATCTTGACCATTGATAGCAATTGTATAGGTCGCATGAGGAAGGATGTTTTGAATTACCGAAAGGAATATTTCCCGATCGTCTTCGTCATCATCTATCAACATAAGATGGTGAACTTTATGCATGGATTCTTAAACTATAGTGAGATTTAGGTGTAGATTCTGCAGCAGACTGTCCCTTGACAATTGCGTGCGATACTCATGGATCTGAGTTCAAAGAAATGGAAATAAATCTATCTATTCATGACGTTATAGGATATTGTTTTCATGACCATTTCTCAGCTTTTTTTTTATAACAGGAAAATTTTTATAATGTTTGAAAGTCAGGGTTAGATTTCACAAAAGATCAAGATCTGAGTGTTTTTAGCCCCTTTTCAATACACCGCACTGTTACCATTTTGACGTTCTTAGTATTAAAATATCCTTATAATCTCCATCCAGTTGTCAATGGAACAGTAATCTTTTTAAGTTGGAATAACCTACGACACATGATTAAAGCATCGATTGTATCCGCTTTTTTGATTTTTGCCGCTTCGTTCGTAAACGCACAGACACAAAATATCAGCGAATTAGACCAGAAATACTTAAACTGGTATAACCTCGATTTGAACAGTAATCAAATTCTCGGTGCCAGCGTGGACAAGGCTTACTCGGACTTTCTTAACGGAAAGCAACCAAAAAAAACTATTATTGTCGCAGTCATCGATGGAGGTGTCGACATTAACCACGACGATTTAAAGGCTAACATCTGGGTGAATGAAGACGAAATCCCCGGTAATAATATCGACGACGATCGAAACGGTTATATCGATGACGTGAATGGGTGGAACTTCATTGGCAATAGTCGTGGTGAAAATATCCACTATGAAAATCTGGAATACACACGTATTGTCAAATCGGCATCCAACGATCCCGATTTTCAAATGGCAAAACAATACTATGACAAGGAATTGGCCAAGCGTGTAAAAGAGAAGGAGAATCTTGCAAATTTTGAACGTGTATACAAGGAAGCCAAAGCAATTATAAAAGAATACGCTGGAGTCGAAGTTTCATCGCCCAAAGATTTATCCAGGATCTCATCCAGTAACCCACAAGTTGTCAAGGCAAAACAGTTTCTTGAAACGAGATACAATCAGGGTTTTACAGAAAAGGGACTTGCTGATTATAAAAAACATGTTGCGGATTACATCGATTATTATTTGAACACTGGGTTTAGTCCGCGAAATATTGTGGGCGATGATCCATACAACATCGACAATAAACCGTATGGTAATGCCGATGTTAAGGGTCCGCGGGCAGAGCATGGTACTGCAGTAGCAGGAATCATCGCGGCTGTTAGAAATAATAATATCGGTATAAACGGCATTGCAGCTAATGTCAAAATCATGTGCATACGTTCAACGCCCAGCGGTGATGAACGCGATAAGGATGTGGCGCTTGCAATTCGTTATGCCGTTGATAATGGAGCTCACATCATCAACATGAGTTTTGGTAAAGATTTTTCGCCACAAAAGAAATTGGTAGATGAAGCGGTAAAGCATGCCGAAAAAATGAACGTGCTGATGGTCCATGCAGCAGGAAACGATGGTCAGGATCTTGGATTGTTTCCATCCTACCCATCCAGCAAATACCTTGACGGGTCAGAAGCAACGAACTGGATAACCGTTGGCGCATCTTCGATCACAAAAGGCGAAGAAACGGCTGCGAAATTCTCCAACTATAATTCCAGGTATGTAGATATTTTCGCACCGGGTGTCGATGTCATTTCTTTGGATACCACCAACTCCTACAACATGAATGACGGTACCAGTCTCGCTGCACCTGTGGTTTCCGGTGTAGCTGCTCTTGTTTGGTCGTATTATCCGGAGCTTACCACTGCCGAACTGATTCAAATCTTATACAAATCATCGTTGAAAGTAGGCAAACTTAAAGTGCTGATTCCCGATCTGGAGAATCCAAAGAGAAAGAAAGTAAAATTCAATACGTTGTCCGAGAGCGGAGGAATTGTTAATGCGTATGAAGCGCTGCGTTTGGCAGAGAAGGGGAAATAACCTGTAAGCTGTCAGCTATCAGCTATCAGCTGACAGTTTGAGAGAGGAATTTGATCATAAGTTGATGTGAGGGCAAGGCTTCATTTCGCTAAGAAAAGGCTCATTGTTGACTTTTGAAATACAGCGAATTGTAATTAATCCTGATAGCATGCTGTCAGCTATCAGCCGACAGCCGACAGCTTGATCAGTTTGACTTGAAAGAGAAATGTAGAGATACCAGGAATGCTCTTTTTTTGAGACGATCTTAAAAATACCAGTATGAACTGAGTACTCAGCTGTCAGCTTGAAAATAGAATTTGATCATGAATTGAAATACTCTACATTTCTCTTATCAAAGTATCACACTCTCAAGTTAAACTGATCAAGCTGTCGGCTGTCAGCTGTCGGCTGTCGGCTGATAGCTTACAACTACTCCGATCTCAAACTGCTAACCGGGTTCATTAATGCGGCTCTGATGGCCTGATAACTTACCGTTAATAATGTGATGGCCAATGCACCGGCAAAAGTACCGACGAAAATCCAAATCGAAATATCGGTGTGATAATCAAACTTTTGCAACCACCCATTCAGCAAGTAATATGCGACAGGAATTGCCACCGCACAGGAAATCATAACCAGCACTACAAAATCTCGCGAAAGCATAGACCAAAGGTTGGTTATCGAAGCTCCTAAAACCTTGCGGATTCCAATTTCCTTAGTCCGTTGTTCAGCTATGAATGATGCCAGTCCCAGCAATCCAAGGCAGCTGATGAAAATCGCGAGGATCGCGAATATGGAACCAAGACTTGCAAGACGTTCCTCCTTTCCGAACTTGCGCGCATACTCTTCGTCGACGAACTTATATTCAAAAGGAGCTGACGGAATAATTTTTTTAAACACGGATTCGATTTTTGGGAGCGCGTAGCTGATACTGCTGTTGGGTTCTATTTTTATATTGATCCAGTTGGGATTTCCATTCATTCCCTTTACGTAGAAAATTGTCGGTTCCACGGCGCCATACGGTGATTCCATAACCATATCTTTAATGACTCCAAGAATTTTATAGTTCATCACGCGGCTTTTATCGGACCACCACGTCCAGCTTACTAATTCACCGATTGGATTATCCAGTTTCATGAATTTGAGCGCGGCCTCGTTGATAACGATTCCAAAAGAATCGCTGGGAATTCCCGGATCAAAGTCCCGGCCTTTTATAAATTGCCAACCGACAGTCTTACCATGCAAATGAGATACAGAAAGCGTTGCAAAACTTTCTTCAATATCGGTGTCTCGACCCTTCCAATCCCATCCATTGTTTCCCGAAGCTACCTCGGTAACGGGACCCATTGATTCGGATACTTCGAATACGACACCCGTATTTTTTAATTCGTTTCTTAAAGCATCGTACTTGCCATAAAAGTCAGGTGATTTTTTTTGTATCATAATCAACCCTTCGCTATCGTAACCAACAGGACGGTCCTTTCCGAATTGAATCTGTTGATTCACAACTATAGTAGCAATAATCAGAATTACAGAAATCGAAAACTGAACGACTACTAATACTTTTCGCGGAACTGTCGCGAGTTTGCCTACCCTGAACGTTCCCTTGAGCGCTTTTATGGGATTGAAGGAGGACAGATACAATGCTGGATAACTACCTGCAACAAAGCTTGTAAAAATCACAAACGCGCACCCGGATAACCAGAACCAGATGTTAGTCCATGGCATCGTGATATTTTTGGTTGCAATCTCATTAAATGTGGGCAGAAACAATGAGGTGAGTCCGATGGCAATCGCGAAAGCAAATAACACCACCAGAAAGGACTCGCTGAAGAATTGATTAATCAGCTGACTTCGTACGGACCCTATAGTTTTGCGAATGCCTACCTCCTTGGCCCTTCGTTCGGCCCGTGCTGTGGAAAGGTTCATAAAATTGATGCATGCAAGCAAAAGCACAAAGATTCCGATCGAACCAACCAACTTAATCATAGTAATGGGTTCAACTTTACCCTGCTGATCGCGGTGCGGAGGATACAAATGCCAACGGCTCATCGGATAGAGTTCGAGTTGCTGATCATTCCTGCTAGCCTTTTCCTGATCTGCCGGATCAAATTTGAGCGCAATCTTTACCTTTTCAGTTACCGATTCAAACAACGCGTCGCTGGGAATTTCGACATATATCTTCAAGAAGTGATTGCGCCAGTCGGTCAGTGCACGCTCTTCAATCCATTTGTTTTGCGAAAGAAACAGATTCCAGGAGGCAAAAAAATGTTTCTCATGGAAATTCGTATTAAGCGGGAAGTCTTCAAAGACTCCGGAGATCGTAAGGTCGATTTTATTATTCATGCGAACATGGCGATTCACGACGTCCTCCGTTCCAAAAAGCGATTTTGCGGCCGATGCCGAAATAAGAATCGAATGGGTATCGGTTAGGCCTGCTCTACTACCTGCCAACATCCTGAGCGAAAACATTTCCGGAAATTCAGTATCTGCATATAGCCCGCGCAAAGAGATTGCTGTTTCGCCAGATGACAAAATGCAATTGGCATCCCACGAAGTCCGGACAATTCTTTTAAACTTGTTGCTATGCTTGTCGATCAATTCGGTAGCCAACGGATAGGTCATGGTAGTACCCATCCCTCGT
>CAMLER010000437.1 GCA_946478915.1 uncultured Chryseolinea sp. | reverse complement strand
CTTTATGACTCCGACCACAATATAAGGTTTTTTACTTTTAGCCGAAATCTCAGGATATACTCCATTTGTTGCCACAACAGAGCTAGAGCATTCGCAGGAAATATTGCAGCAAATATTAAAGAGCATTATTTCTTTCCTGACGCCGACGTTTCGGCTGGCAGAGGTGGAAGGCGACGCGGTGTTCGTTTATTCCGACAATCTTACGCGCAATGACCGCGTTCTTGAAACTATTGAGTCGGCATACTTTGCGTTTCGGGATAAAAGGAGGTCACTTCTCAGGTTGCGAACTTGTCATTGCAAGGCGTGCGAGATGGCTGCCTCTCTGGATCTTAAATTCGTCGTCCACTATGGTAATTTTATCATGAACAACGTGAGCGGCAAAGATAAGCCCCTTGGTTCTTCCGTTAATATCGCCCACCGCCTACTGAAGAATCACGTGATGAATGCCACAGGTTGGAAGACCTATGCACTTTTTACAAAAGATTGCCTCGACGCGATGCAAGTTTACCCGGATGGGCTGCATGAGCAGCCTGAAGATTATGAGCATATCGGAAAGATTCAGACCTTCAGTATAAATCTTGACCAACGTTACCAACAGTATACTTCAGAGCAGAACGTGTTCCTATCAGCCGAAGAAGCCGACTTAGTCGTCTATTACGATTTCAATGTTGCCCCTTCTATTTTGTGGGATTGGCTGAATGACCCGAAGAAACGAACAGTATGGTCAATCGGATCCAACTGGAAGGAAGGATCTCGCCCTAATCCGGCAACACGGAAGGGCGCCACGAATCACTGTGTCAATAGCAACATAATGGAAAGCATTCTTGATTATCGGCCCTTCGAATATTATACATCAACGTTGGAAAGAAGTATTTTCAACTTTACCCTGACTGTCAAATTTGAGGAAACAAATTCGGGTACCCTGCTGTATTGGCACGTAAAGATGAATAGTATTCTCCCCAGTTTTATGACGAGGCTTATCTGCAAATTGATTTTTCTTAAGGGAATGAGGGTTTATGACAACTTTGCGCGATTGGAACAATTGCTCGCGTTGGAAGAGAACCGACTGGAAATGAAATCAGAGCTAGCTTAGATCAGTGGCTTATCTCCGAATGATAATCTTTTGAATAATTCCGCGCGAAGTTTTCAGACGACGCTGAACGTTTATTAACAGCAACATGCTAGCCAGATTGCTGAAAACAAAAAAGTCTCTGTCTCATCAGGGACTTTTTTGTTATTGGTTCTTGATACGGTTATTCTTTGTTGAGGATTAGCTTGCGCATGCGTTCACTTTTAATCCAAAGCGCACCCCATGCAAGGACACCCAGGTAAACTGGGAAAAGAATATGTGTAAACAACGGGTTGTCTAAACGAACATGGGTTGCAATAGCCCCACCCCAGTAAGCGGTCAGCATTACCGCACCAAAAATCTCCGTACGGGGAAGAATATACAGCACCGTTGCGATCAGTCCCAGGGTTCCTAATATCGGAAGATGGTGAGTCTGAAAACCCAAATCAGTAGTTGCTTTGATTACGTCGTCATTCACTACAAACTTAAAGATGCTGTCCATAAGCATGAAAAGGATAACGATTCCTCCCATAATTCGGCCTGTCCATACTTTTGTTGCGGAGGGCGCTGTTGCTGGTAACGTTGCTTGCATTGTTGTCATGGTGTTTATGTTATTGGTTTATAATTCTTGTCTTTTGTTTAGTGTCAAATTTTTTTGACCATTTTCTTAAGACAAAGTTGGAGGAAAATTCTGACCGTAGTGAGGGGTAAAAGCGGCATAGTAACTGGCAGAATGCGACAAGTTATAACTTGTTAGTTTACAACCTCAGAACATTAATAGATCACATTGATGCAACTTGATTGCTCTCATAAATTAGGGAACATGTTTTCGACATTGCGTAACTGCCCGAATGATTATCACTTGTCGAATCCTCATTGAATTAAAGATTTCAAAAAAGGAGATGGAGAATGTTGTATTTAAAGACTAAAGGCCTGTTCGAAAGGTCGGTAAGTCGTGCTGTCCTATTTTTTTACGACCTTCTGAGTAACCGTCTCTCTCGAATTGGAGTATTGCAAATAGTAAAGTCCCGACGGCAAATTTTCTACTGGGAGCTCTATTGCTCCCTGACCCTGCTGCCATAGAACAATGTGTCCCTGTGGGCCGATTAGTCTTATTGATCCATAATCGGAAGCATTGCTCGGCACAACAGTTATCGTTTTAGATACAGGATTCGGATAAACCGAGAGAGAGGATTCCCCTACCTCCTCAATACTTGTAACAGTTTCTGTCCGGAAAGTATATTCGATAGTAGATGGGTTAAAAACGTCATTCCCGGGCTGACTCGCTTTGACAACAATATCACCTTCGCCAGTAACAGTCAATATATTGCCCTCAATAATGCCTGGTCCCGAAACGACAGTATAGTTAACGCTCAGCCCCGAAGTGGTTGTAGCGGATAGTGTATAAGTAGATTGTTGACCGATTGTTTCAGGTGGATCTACAAAAGAAATTACCTGATCAACTTTTAGGCTGGTAGACCAAATTCCCCGCTCCATCGTGGCAAGAAGGAGGTTGTCATCTTTGATGGCCATTGCATTAACTTCGGCGAAGGGTATTTCACGTTTTACCCAATGCGCTCCTCCATCAATTGAGATATAAATAGCACCGGATGCAGCGGCATACAACGTACCATTTTCACTCGCGGTATAAGCTGTAACATATTTTGATTTCAGATCGTCCACTAATTCCCAAGTTTCACCACCATTGTTTGAAATGTAAACGTTAAAGTCCGCTGCTGTGAGAATGTAACGATTGCCCTGGATAAAAAGTCTGTGTACACCCTGATCCTGACTCGAAAAAGAAATGCGTTCCCATTGCGGATCCGCCGCACCTCGGATATATAGTCCGTCTTCAGTAGCTGCCAGCATTTTCTCACCAATGTCTACGAATTCTTTCACAGCAAGCGAAGTCAAACCATCGTTAAATCTTATGAAAGACGTTGTTCCCGTATATCTGAAAATTCCTTCAGTTCGGGAACTCAGAAAAATACCTTGAGCGGTTTGCAAAAATTTATCCGGAAAGGGGACATTGATATATTGATATTCCTCTTTCCAAGAGTTATCGATGACATCATATAACTTTGTTCGATAATCCTGTACGATGGGCAAAATGTTGCCATTAAGCAGTGAGCTTCCAAAATTCCCGGACCATACAACTTCAGGCAGCAACGTAAAATTTGCCTCACCTGGTTGCATCCGATAAACACCGGTGTGGCTACCCATTGCCCAAATGGTTCCGTCGGCTGCGACTTCAATCGTTCGGAACACAAAGGCGTCTGTTATTCCGTTCTGAGATCGCTCGTAGGACACACCACCATCTTTACTCTTAAACACCCCGTGCCATCCTCCAACAATGATATTTTCGCCTCTTACATATAACACATTCGGCAACGTCTCATTTGGAATTCCATTATCGATGAGCGACCAGGAGTTCAGCCCGCTATTCCACTTATACACATTGTCATAAGTGTATGTGGCGGCGTACAATTGATCTGAATCTACAACTACCCGTCTTGTTTGCACACTGTTCATCCCATTGTTCATAGGGTGCCAGTTGGAACCAGCATCATCTGAAAAATATATACCATTCGGTGCGCCATAAACATACCATAAGGTACCGTTGCATGTAATTCCTTCCACCACAAAATTACTCGGTAACCCGTTGGCCTTGTTGTCCCATTGCTTCCCAAGGTCCGATGACACAAGTATTTCACCAGATTTGGCAATCGCGATAACTGTCTCGCCAAACACATGAAGGTCTATTAATTCCTTGCCGTTTAGCGCTGTTATTTCCGTCGGATGCCTGATAAAGTCAGTACCCTTGACAAGGTATAAACCTGATTTTGTACCAATGAATAACGTATCCCCATCAATTGCTAATGCTGTCATTTGTATACCACCGGGCATAGGTATAATCTGAAAATTCCAAGTCGCGCCATTGTCGGATGTTGAGTAGATTCCATCCTCAAGATCCCACGCATACAGATCACCATTGCTATTGTTCTTGGCGAAATACGGATGAAAGTAAACAGTATTCATCTGCGCATTTACCACCTGCCATTCATCGCCCATGTCATCGGAGTAGTATAGCCCACCGGCCGTGGATAAAAAGATTCGCCCATCATTTCCCTCCACTATATCTTCAACATAGTATACTTCGGATGGTCCATGATTAGTAAGAGGTTGTCCAGTAACATTGAACGAAAACACAGACGTCAGTGCGAGAAACAGAGTAAAAAGTTTCATAGGCTAGTTTATGATAACATCAAACGTTGAAAAGATTGAAACGAGTTGTAAGAGAACGATCCCCCTCGAGCTCCAATAACACCTTGCAGTATTTAAATCGCCACAGAAACCATCCAGCAAGGTTGTCCGGTTCATTTAACCACTTCACAGGGGTAAGGTAACCTTAGTTTTATACGTCATTACTGAGCTGAAGCAAAACCACCATTCCGCAAATGGGATTCCTGGGTTTCATCATGAGACGTTTTATTAGCAATTGCGTCGGATAAGCCCCACACAGCTAGTGGCATACGGATTGGCTAAACCCACCTAAAAACTCTCAATCCATGTCAAACATTTCAAGATTTCTGTTCCTTCTCATTCTGATACCAGCCATCGGCTACTCACAAAAAAAGCATTACGCAAAAGCATCCAGGGCGTTCGAGAAAGAAGAATACCAGACAGCGTTAGAATATGTAGAAAAGAGCCTTGAAGAAAATCCCTCTTCGGTCGAGAGCGAGTTGTTAAAAAGTGAAATACTGTACGAGCTCAGAAATTTCGATGGTGTGATCGAGATCCTGACCCCGAAAACAGAGCTTGAAACAAGCTACCGGGTTATTCTCAGCTTGAGCTTGTACGAAGCCAATCAGTTTGTAGAAGCATCAAAG
>CAMLER010000436.1 GCA_946478915.1 uncultured Chryseolinea sp. | reverse complement strand
TAATCTACATTATCATGCAAAAATTTATTGTTGCCCAATATGTTGTTATCGTCATTCAAATTGTATTTAGAAATGTACTTCTGAGAAGAATGAGGCACATCCTGCATTGAAACACCCCGGCGCAGGTACGCAGGAAGAGCCCATTTTTCATTAAATTCATCCATAGTCATTTCATGTTTGCGGGTTTGCTTTAATGTTTGCTTCCGCTTTTCAGCCTGATCTTTCAGTCTCTCTTTGGTAGAGCGTAATTCCATCATGCCTTCTTCGCTTACAATCTGATCGCCATACCGTTCTGGATCATCAAAGTCATCATCGTTGAGCAAACTTTCTTCGCCATCGTCTTCTTCCGCTTTGGGCTCTTCGATTTTATTAAAAGGTCCTTCAAATATCAGCTCCCGTTGCAGCGGTTCCTCTTTGATAATGCCAGGATTCGTTTCAGGTTTGATTTCTGTTCTTACCTCAGGTTTGATTTCAGGCATTAGTTCGGGCCTGCGTTCTGGTCTTGCCTCAACTTTTATCTCTGGCTTGACATCTTCTTTAATTCTGACCTCGAGATTATTGGTTTCATTAACAGAATTGTCTGGAGCGAACAACCAACCCTGTGCCCGATCAAGATCGTGTACTTTCTTATCCTGTGATTTCTGAGCCATTTGTGAGTCGCTCTGAAAACCGGTAGCAATAACAGTAACACGGATGCGGTCACCAAGATCAGCGTCGACTCCATGACCGAATATCATTTCGGCATCTTCGCCAGCTTCATCCTGAATGTGTTGTGTGATCTCAGTCAATTCATCCATTTGAAGTTCTGCCTCTTCTCCGGAAATGATCGACAACAATATTCTCTTTGCTCCCATTATATCGCGGTTGTCAAGTAACGGTGAGGCTAATGCTCCCTCAGCGGCCTTTCGCGCACGGTTCTCGCCGCGTGTTTCAGCGGAACCCATTACTGCGGCTCCTGCATCACGCATCACGGCCCTGACATCTTGAAAATCGACGTTAACGTAGCCCGCAAGTGTGATGATTTCAGCAATGCCCTTAGCAGCCGTAGTCAAAATATTGTCAGCCTGGGCGAAGGCTTGTCCGATTGAAAGATTCCCAAAAATCTCACGGAGTTTATCATTCAATATAACAATTACTGTATCACAATTTTGGCGGAGTGATTCCAGACCAAGACTCGCCTGACCCATTTTTTTCTTTCCCTCAAATGAAAATGGCGCTGTCACAATACCCACGGTGAGGATATCCATGTCTTTCGCAATTTTTGCAATCACCGGCGCCGCACCAGTTCCAGTGCCACCGCCCATACCTGCCGTTACGAAAAGCATTTTTGTTCCCGCAAGCATTTCGCGGATCTGTTCCTTGCTTTCAATCGCTGCAGCTTTCCCGACTTCCGGGTTAGCGCCACAGCCCAAACCTTCAGTAAGATTTGCTCCAATTTGAAGACGGTTGGGTACAGGGCTGTTGCTGAGCGCCTGGTTGTCCGTATTGCACACGATGAATTCGACATCTTTAATGCCTTGACGATACATGTGATTGACGGCGTTGCTTCCTCCCCCACCTACGCCGATCACCTTGATGATCGACGAAAGGCCAGTTACTTTGGGGATCTCAAATTTGTAGGATCCAGTTTCAAACATGATTATTCTTTTTTTAAGTGGTTGTTAATACTCGTTTTTGCCATCCAGATCATCGATGAGCAAACTTTTGGTTTTGTTCAAGATTTCATTGAAGAAATTCTTCGATGAGCCAGCATGCTTTTTCACTTTCGTAGCTCTTATCGTTTCGCGAGCTTCTTTGTAACGATCTTCTCTTTCATCAAGAGAGCGAAAACCCGCGAGAACCAAACCGACAGCGGTTGCATACATCGGACTCTTTACAGATTCGATTTTGCTTTTGCCAAGATGTTCGTTCGGGTAACCAATACGCGTGTCCATACCAGTCATGTATTCAACTAATTGCTTGAGGTTGCTCAATTGTGCACCTCCACCGGTAATGACAATACCGCCAGCCAACCTATTTTCAAATCCTGATGTTATAATTTCACCGTGTGCCATTTCAATCACTTCCTCCATTCTAGCCTGAATGATATTGGAGAGATTTTTAACAGATATTTCCTTTGCAGCCCTGTTTCTTATACCAGGGATAGATACGATTTCATTTGGACTTGCCTCTTCAGCAATGGCCTTTCCAAATCTCGTTTTCAATTGTTCCGCCTGCTGTGGAAGAACCATTAGACCTTGCTTGATATCGTTGGTGACGATATTACCTCCAAAAGGTATCACTGCAGTATGACGTATGATATTATCGTAGAAAATTGCAATATCGGTAGTACCCCCACCGATGTCGATGAGACAAACACCTGCCTCCTTCTCCTCATCGTTTAGAACGGCCAGGCTGGACGCCAACGGTTCAAGTATAAGGTCCTGAATTTCCAGTCCACCTCTGCGGATACATTTATTAATATTGTTAATGGCATTCGTGTGCGCTGTGATAATATGAAAATCCGCTTCCAGCCGCACACCCGACATGCCAACGGGTTCTTTGATACCATCTTCGTAATCAACCATATATGCCTGCGGCATTACATGTATGATCTGGCTTCCTGGTGGCACAACCATTCGATACATGTCCTGAGTAAGGCGCTCGACGTCAGCAATTGTGATCTCATCCTCCTTGGAAGTTCGCGTGATGCCGCCATGCTGGATAAAGCTTCGGATGTGTTGACCTGCGATACCGACGTTGACGACCCCGATATCGATACCAGCCTGATCGCCAGCTTCGCGTATAGCCTTTTCGATGGCATATACGGTTTTGTCGATGTTAAAAACTATTCCCTTGAATACACCTTCCGATTCTGCTTTGCCCATTCCGAGCACTTCGAGTTTGCCAAACTCGTTTTTACGACCGACAATGACACATATTTTTGTTGTGCCTATATCGAGTCCTACTACAATTTTCTCATGTTCCATGGTTGTGAAGAGTTATTAGTGGTTGCTTAAAGTATTTTTATTCGGTTATAATCTGTCCTTCGTATTCAAGATTGACCCGGTTGTATTTGTTCCATCCTGTTCTCGGAAGTATTTCCTTGTAGAAAATCATTAACTTTTTAAACTTCACATCAAGGTTTTCCGGTTTACCAAATTCAATTTTCTCATCCCCAACCTGAGGGAAAAAAGTAACTCTTGATCTTCCGTCGATGTCGAGTTGCGCAATCTGTGCACGCCAGAATTCGTTGTCCCTGATTCTGTTTATCAGCTCCATTATTTTTTTAGTCTCCTCACTATTATTCATGTTTGACTGCTTGAGCATTTGGGAAACATAAGATCCGCTTACCAGCACCACTCTGGATGTAAATTTTTCGGATACCGGCATGATCGTTCCATCTTCAGCGATGTAACCATCAATACCGTCGTTTCTAATTATCCTGGCAATAGGCCTGCGCAGCTCTGCTTTAACCACAAGATTTCCTTTCAGATCGCTATAGAGGTCCGCCTTTTTAATGTACGGCTGCTTTTCAATCTTTTTTTCGATACCCTTCATGCTCACTTCGTCGATGCTTGCGCCTTTCAGGTTCTCAGCGTTAAACTGCATAAGATCCATGATATCCGACTCGTCCAAAAAATGATTCGCGTGAAGATTATCGATTTTTATGTTAATGTCTTTGACGGCCACTCCAGCCTGTTTTCGCTCTGTGAAAGCAATAATTCCCACCAAAACGATCAGGGCCGCCAGGATCTTGAGTTCGCGACGAAGTTTAAATTTATACTTCATATTTTCTTAACAGCATTTTCTTTATAGGTTCAACAAAGTTGTCAATGTCGCCTGCCCCTACCGTTACCACAATATCTGTGTCTACGCTTTCCAGTTTGTTCATCAGGTCTTCCTTTCCGCATCGGATTTTCACTGGCGATGTTATAGCCGGCAAAAGCATATCCGAATCCACCCCAGGAATAGGAAGCTCACGAGCCGGATATATATCCATTAAGAAAAGTTCATCAGCAAGGCTAAGGCTTTTCGAAAAACCCGCTGCAAAATCCCGCGTCCGTGTGAACAAATGTGGCTGAAAGATCACGGTCAGCTTTCTAGATGGATACAACGACTTCATTGATCTTAAAAAAGCTTCAATTTCTGTTGGATGATGGGCGTAGTCATCCACATACACCACCCGTTTTCCCTTAATGATGTACTCAAATCTTCTTTTTACACCAGTGAATGATTCCAGTGCTTCGCGAATGACATGTGTCGGAACCTTGAATGCGCTTGCTGCTACCGATGCGGCAATTGCATTTTCTATGTTATGAAAACCCGGGACACCGAGCTTGATGTGTTCGACCTTGCTCAAACCCTGCAGGTCGAACTCAAAAAACCCACCTTTGGCGGTAATGCTGCTGGCAAAAAATTGTCCCCGGCTCATACTGTAGGTGCTTTTCTTTACATGAGACGTATCGGCAGTTAGCAACTCGTCGATCGACTCGTGAATGATAAGCGAACCATCTTTATTGATCTGTTTGATAAAATCTTTGAATGATTGAACCAATGCATCGTGATTACCATAAATATCGAGGTGATCGGCATCAGCGGAAGTCACAATAGCAACCTGTGGGAACAATCGTAAAAAAGAACGATCGAATTCGTCGGCTTCTACTACCGCGATGGTATTAGCGTTGATCTCACCATGCATCACCAGATTGGAATTGTAGTTCGTGGTAATACCGCCCAGAAATCCAACCATATCCTTTCCCGCAACTTTAAGGATATGCGCGACCATCGACGATGTTGTCGTCTTTCCATGGGTTCCCGCTACTGCGATGGTCTTATAACCCCGTGTAATCAGTCCCAGAACTTCAGAGCGTTTCATAATTGTATATCCATCGTCCTTCAAATGGTTATACTCTTTATGATCTTTGGGTACGGCAGGTGTAAAGACAACCAGTGTCTTTTCTTTCTCACGTCTTACATCTGCTGGAATAT
>CAMLER010000435.1 GCA_946478915.1 uncultured Chryseolinea sp. | reverse complement strand
TAGAGCAACTGACTTGTAATCAGTAGGTCGCTGGTTCGATCCCGGCAGGGGGCTCTTAGGCAACGAGGGAGTTACGAAATGTAGCTCCCTTTTTGTTTGGGTAGTTCTTTAATGCCCTTATTACACAAACCTTTCCCGCAATTGCGACAACGTAATCGGGCTCCCGTCCTTGAAGATAGCAAGATAGATAGTTGAGCTACGTTCGGCTCAATCAAACCCTTGTCCTGAGCGTTGTTACAAAGCTGGTAAGACTGAATTCCGAAGAAACCGAATACAATAACCCAACTTACTAGTCAGTAGATTTAAAGTTTTTTTCGTCGTTCACATTTCCCTTTCCAACATACACGGTCAATTTCGGATATGGAAAAATAGGTCGGGTCATAGTCACCTTTCCATTCTCTGATTTGGAAGCTACAATACGCTCCGGAGCTTTTCCCTCTTCCACCCAGTCGCGAATGAGTTTTAGCCAGTCAACCTGGTCGGGTCCGGTTCCACCGCCGCAGTGGAGAACACCGGGCAATAGAAAAAGCCGGACATAGGATGGCAGATTTTTGTCCTTCTGCAAGGCTTCCTTGTAATGCTCGATGGTAGCATACGCCGATAATGCCGGATCATTCCAACCGTGCTGCATGATCATTTTTCCTCCGGCTCTTTTGAACTCGCTGTAATCCGTGCTGGTTGCATCGAGATAGGACGATGCAAAGCTCGTCTCTTTAAAGAAGTCATTGTAATTGTATTTGGTGTAATCCCATGTGGAGTCGTTAAAAATTAAATACTTGTACATATCGGTTCCAAACAAATAATGCAGGCTGGGCATACCGTTCATGTGCGGGCTGGTTCCAGTGATCCAGGTATCCCAGGCGTTGGGTTCAGCTTCAAGTCCCACGGGAAAGCCTGGATAAATAACTTTCGCGTTCAAGATAAATGGATCATAGATTGACTTAATGGCACCGACTTGTTCGTCCGTAAAACAATTAGCTGCTGATTTATTGCCTGGACACCGAGGAAGTTTTGTCAAGTCGACTTTGCAGTTGCGCGGGTCGTTCAGAATTCGATCAGTAATTCCATCCAATTTGTCGCATTGACTAAAAACATAATCCTGAAGCAGTTTCAGGTTTTCATTGGTAATAACGGACTGGCTACCGCTTTTTCCACCAGGATAAATATTTTGGCAACCGCGTATAAACTGAGCTCCAATAGCCGGCCAGTTGAAGGCTGGCGCACCAGCGACAATGCCATTAAAGTCGGTAGGATAGACCTGTGCCTCCATCATTGCCTGCCCGCCACCACGGGAGCATCCCATAAAATATGAGTAAGTGGGATAGGAGCAGAAAATGCTATTTAATAAAGATTTGCATACCACTGCAGTTCGGTGAACTGCCAATCGGCCAAAGTTAAGCTGGCGCTCCATGTTGTTGAATGCCCATGCTGCTGATATTTCACTTCCTTTGTGGCCCGTATCTGTCGCGCCGACGGCATAGCCCTCGTTTATATAGTGTCTGAAGTTGTTCTGAATGCTGCCTGCGAATCCGCCATTACCTGCCATGAGGAATCGTCCATTCCATTTTTCCGCTACTAGCAATTCAAAGTTTATTTCCTTGCTGATGGTACCGGTTATTTTGCAGAACGGTATAGTAACTATAGTTTCCGGAATCCATCCCTCGCCCTTGATGGTATCGGCCGACAATGATTCTGCGGTAAGGATGGTTACATCCGGAAGATTAAGATCTTTAAGTTTCGAGCACGGCGTACAGGTCTGTTTGATTTGTGCTGAAACAATAGCGGGAAGGAACCCGAGAAGAAATGTGAATAGGAGTGTTGCTATTTTCAATTTGATCGGTTTTTGCGTTCAGATAGTTAATATAATTAATAGTTTCATTAGATTGAGAAGAGTTGATTGATTTAATGGGTCGGCCTTTTTGCAACAAGCCGCCTTTTCATTTTCGTTTGACGCTCTGTCATACGATCGTTGTTTCAATACATTGATGGATTTAACATAAACAAACCTATTATATGGATCAGTTATCTACCTATAGTGATCGATTTATCGATTGGATTTTTGCCTATGGGCCCAAAGTCATCGGGGCTATCGTTGTATTGGTTCTCGGTATGTATGTTGCGAACTGGCTGACCAGGCAGGTAACCCGTGCTATGAACCGTAAGCATCTGGATGTTTCGCTTCAGACTTTCTTAAGTAGCTTGATCGGTGTGGGATTGAAGATTTTACTGCTGATTACTGTGGCTGGAATGATTGGGATTGAAACAACTTCATTCATTGCCATTATCGGTGCCATGGGACTTGCAGTAGGCCTTGCGTTGCAGGGTTCGTTATCCAATTTCGCCGGTGGTGTTTTGATACTGATCTTTAAACCGTTCAAGGTAGGAGATGTCATAGAGTCGCAGGGGCAAACAGGGGTCGTAACGGAGATTCAGATCTTTAACACGATATTACTGACAGGGGAAAATAAGACTGTTATACTTTCCAACGGTGCGGTTTCAAACAACACTATCATCAACTTTTCAAAACATGGTACTTTACGTGTAGACATCGCGTTAGCTGTGTCGCCATCCAACGATATCCAACAAGTTAAGAAGGTTGTTGAGGATGCTATTGCCAGTCACCCGAAGGTATTGAAAGACCCCAAGCCAACGGTAAGCATACTTAAGGTTGGGGATGGTATGGTCACATTGACCGCCCGTCCTTACGCTCTCGCCTCAGACTATTGGGATGTTTACTTTGACCTACAGGAAATATTGAAGCTAGGATTTGATGCCAACAATATTCAGCCCGCAATGCCAACGCGTTTTGTGTTGAGCAAATAATTATCGAGCCAACACTTGCGCACTGATTATTTGAAGTTTTGTATTCAGAATTCTTTAACCGCAGAATGTAATAGCAAACTTAAAATGGAAAGGTTCATAGGTCAGCCACGCCCGGCAGACATTTTCTTCGCCTACCGGCAACAATTTTCCGCCGGAATAGTTTTTGTACTAGATAGTCTCGCATGAACACCCCCGCAGAGCCACGACAGCCGAATGATGAATTAATTCTCATTAATGGGCGCGCTGACATCGATTTCTGGTGCCGGCGATTTTCTATTTCCGCGTTCACACTCTTTCAATTATTGAAAACTGTTGGAAATGACGCCAGGCAGATTGGGGAATTTTTACACAAAAGCGAAGAGGAAAGCTTGGATACCATCGGGGAGCCGAAAAAATTTATCAGCATTTTGTAAACACAAAAGCGAACGTGAGAGGCTTAAAATTCCGTAGCATTAGTCCATTAAAAGCTCCCGGTAGGGAATCCGTATCCAGATCAACAGCCAAAACTATTTTTCGTAAGATAATTCAAGGGATCGGCCTCGCCAGGTACGTAGGAACTTTTGAAGGGGTTGCGTGCTTTGCCAGTAAGGTAGGAGAGTTGAAAAACCGTGCAGCGGTTGCCTTGCCAGGTATAGGCATCTTTGTTCATCCCGATGAAGTTCAAAATATTTCCCTGCTTCGTCATGAGTATGGGCATTTCCTTCAGGCTCGCAAATGGGGTAAGCGTTTCTTTTACCGTCATATTGCCTGGGAAAGCCTTCATAGCGCGAAACGGTCATCGCACGATCCGGCATTCAACCATCAGCATACCTGGACCGAATGGACTGCAAACCGTCTAGCTTATTACTTTTTCAAACGCCCGGCGGATTGGGACATGAAGTCCTACCCGATACATCCTCCGTTGGAGCAACGCGATGGAAGCGACTGGCCTGAGTTCTTGAGGTTCGATAGGCCGATTCAAAGTTTAAAGTTGAAAGTTTAAGGTTCAAAGTTCGCTCGAGCCAGATTATGATTAGTTTAAAGTTAAAAGTTCAAGGTTCAAGGTTCGCTCGAGCGAAGTTCGTACACATCATCCTCGAGCGAAACCTCAAACCTCAAACCTTTAACCTTTAACCTTTAACATTAAACTTTGAACTTTGAACTTTGAACAGCTTTAAACTCAGAATTTTTCTCCGATAAAAAGAAAACGTAGAGTTATCTGGATTCCTAAGCTTGAGCTCCCAATATTGTTCACCAGTCTGCACGTCCTAAATTAATAATATAATGTCTAGTTTAAAGTGTTTAAAGTTAAGAGTTCAAGGTTCGCTCGAGCGAAGTTCGTAAACATCATCATTGAGCGAAACCTCAAACCTCAAACCTTTAACCTTTAACATTAAACTTTGAACTTTGAACAAGTTTAAACTCAGAATTTATCTCCGATAAAAAGAAAACGTAGAGTTATCCGGATTCCTAAGCTTGAGTTCCCAATATTGTTCACCAGTCAGCATGTCGTACATTTTTGTGATAGTGTATGGCAGGACAAATTCAGTAGGAGTGACTTCTGTGTCCACGTTTTGTGTTTCATCACACTTGTTGACAAATTTACTTCTCCAGTAATCTTGTTGAAATGTAATGGTGCCGGTAGCAATACTTGCCTGTCCGGTGATGAACTCGGCAGAATAGGATTCACATCCGGTCATGGGTGAATGTTCAGCAATTATCCAGGTGAACCGACCATCCTCTTCGATATGAATACCGAAACCGGCATTTTGCATTGCCCATGGGTTAGCTGCTCCGGCAAACCATGTCCCTGAATTCCTGTCGTAAAGGTTGGAAGCGATGTCATCTTTGCTGTGATTGAATGACCAACGGTCTAACCATACGCCACCAACCGGAGGTAAATCTTCTATGGGAGCTGGGAATACAGATCCTTTTTGAAGATTGATAAACGTGTTTACTATGTTTACGTTGGTGTTTATGCTTCCGACTGTTTTAGAAACTATTCCGTAGCCCAGGCCATTTTTTATTTCACTGTTCTCAACCTTGAGTAGTCCGTTTTGCCCCACAACAATATTCCCTTCTTGATCAGCATCTGCAATCCGAGCGCTGCCACCGTTTGAGATGTTGCTGAAGCGTATAATATTCTGCTGGCTGTATGAATTGAAATACAA
>CAMLER010000434.1 GCA_946478915.1 uncultured Chryseolinea sp. | reverse complement strand
AATCCCAACTTTATCATCCATTCTTCCTGCTCTCTGTAAAGTTGTTCCAGATCACCTTTTCCCACTCCGATCTTATAGCCGTTCAACGCAAGCAGCCGAATACACTCTTTCCATATCCAGGCATGCGACGTATACAACGCAGGGCCTGCTGTACGCTCAAGTTCCAATAGCGCCTGGGGACCGGCACGCTCTGGCGGAATCAATTGTGACAGTGACTTATTTCCAAAACAATGGAACGGTGAAGCAAGAATGATTTGAACCGCATCTGTCAGTGCGGTTGTGCACAAGTTGATCAACCCTACCGAAGAGAAATTCACGAGCTTGATGTCATAGTCATTTTTGAATGCTTCTTCAAGGTCGTCCCATGGTCCGCTTCCATAAAATTGTCTGCACATCTCAATGTTCAACAACACACGTAAATACGAAATCGGATGAGGATCGTGCTGATGATAGGCAAATACTGCCGGAGGCGATCCACTCACGACATCATGCAATGCCGCTACCGATGCAAAACCAGCGTGGACAAAGGCAAATGCGTCAGCGGCTATCTCACTTGACCAACCTGAAAACGCGGCTCCTACAATTTTTGAAGGTCTTGTCAACTTGTTAGCCAATGCCACAGAAAGCTCTTCATTCCAATTTAAAATATGCGCCACCTGGTGACCGGTTTCGTGTATGATAGCCGTTGGACGAAACAAATTGTGCTGGGTGATTTTTATACCCGCAACCGGACTAATATTTCCATCCCACAGCCGTAGTCCGGCTTTCAGTATCGAAGCTCCCACTCCCTTATCCACATAAGTAAGCACAGGAGGAACATCTCTTCCCAGCGGCTTCAACAAATCCTGCATACTCCTCATACAAAGTATGTCGCATGCTCTCAATAGGGCCGCTATGTTCGGGGTCGTACGTGAATTTATGGCCACCGCATAGAAGTGAATTGTTTCTTCCGTCTTAAGATATCTTTCTCTCAATGTAATCAGGCTCCGTTTAATGGACCGCAATCGCGCTGCATCTGGCGAGGCTTCCAATTGTCTTTTTAAATTATTCGCCAATGCAACAACCTGTGCTACACTATCGAGCATTGACTTTTTCAACAACACACCAATTTTATGGTCGATGCCTTGCCAGGCGTAGGCCGATGCCAGGTGGTCCAAAGTTGAAAGTCTCGACGCAGCCTGCGACCAATGGTTTACCTGCCTCAGCAAAGACGTGTGATGCGATGCAATTACTTCCATGTCCTGACACTAATCAAATTGCTTGTCAGGCATGATTCGAATATCTGGCGCACCGATGTTCGGTAAGGTCAGATCGCCAATGTTGCCCAGCGAAAGTTTACCCCGAATAGCATTGATAACCGTGCGAATGGTACTCATCCCCTGGACATTACTCCAAACAACTTTTACCGTCACACCATCCTGTGGTTTAGCCTGCGCCTCCTTGAACTCAGCTGCCCGTGCTTTAAAGAAATTCGATAAAGATTGATAAGCTCGCTCGCAGAGTTTTTCAACGATCTGCTCAATGATCTTCTTTATCATCTCCTTGCCTCCACCAACGACAATACCGCCTACGCTGCGCGCGAGTGACGCTAGCGAAGACTCGCCTTCGTATTCGCCCACATTTTCCAGGTACAGTTCAGGAACTGCTTCATGAATTATTTTTACTTTGTTTCCAACATTTTTTAGCAGCATGCTATTAAGGACATTTCTCACTGCATTACGTATGCTGATCGCTGCGCCGAGGAAATCATTCCTGTTCATTCTTTCGACAACATTCTTAGCGTCCTCTTCACTGAAATAATAATTGAAGCAGATCTCGGATTTGATAAAATTGATGACTCCTTGAATATCCCCTGACTGACTTGGTTTTGGCGCACCGGCCTTATACTTCGCGCGCTCAACGGGAGGTATCCTTAGTTTTGCACCAGCAATTTCCAGGAAATAGAACCGCTGACCCACTTTATTCCGATGCCGTTTGGTCGTAAACTTTGGATCAAGATCTTTTCCAAGTCCAGGTTCTTTTAACAAAACGCTGGCAGCCTGTTTGCTCAACGGATGCAACTGTGTCCAAGCATAGGGTTGCGATGCATTAAACCCTGGCAGATTTTCAGATTTACCAATTCTACTTAGTCGGGTACCTGGAATCGCTTCATACAAATGAACCTTCGCCTGTATCGGTTTATTTGGATCAAGAGATAGTTTGTCGCGCAGGAAATTTGCAAGAGGCAATCCTCTGAAAGTAGTAACGGTCTGAGCGGTCTTAGGATCGATTGTGGTGTTAAAGACCCGCGTGAACTTTTTATAAAGATGCTTCGATCCCTTCCGCGGCTTTAAGACCCAGACACCCGGTTGCACAGTTGGTCGTAACTCTTCCTTTATATACTGAGGGGGAAAATTATTTGCCGCAGAAGTCTCAAATGCTTCCAATAGCTGCAATGTCAGCGCCTCCTGGTCATTGATTGTTGCCTCATCCAGCGGCCCCATATTTTGAATGGTCTCCTGAATTGTATCTACGATAGCCTCGTAAGCAACATCACTTCCATTGCTCTCATTAACCTCAAATCCGATGGCACTCATTCCAACGTCAATGATACTGGCAGCTAGAGGCCTTGCCACATTCTCAGGTACATACTTTCCAACTAGCTTGGCAAGCAGGCCAGCAAGGAAGTTGATCACTTTTTGACGGCCAATGATGGAGATGCCCATCTTTATGATCGGCTGCAAAGCAAGAATTGCAGCGGGAAGGAAACGTTCAATGGCTGGCGCTGGATTTGCACCCGGAGGAAGGCTTTTTAATTCGTTAATAAATTGTTGTCGCGCGCCATCAAGAGATGGTACAGAAAGCCCACCTGTTTCATATATAAATTCCCGTTCGATAGAATCCTCAGAAGTTTCGTATTCATGTACGATCGTATCAACGGAAGTTTCGTCTGTTGAAAATACCACTTCTGCAACCCGCTCGTCGAATTCAGTCTGAATTCCATCCAATTCGGAAGAAGCTAAAAGGTCTGGCGATTCATAATCTGAGCCTGCTTCCATCTTAAGAAATTTTTTAGCCAAAGTCTGTGCATAGGGACGGAGATTCTTCGGAAGCTTGCCCAGCGCGAACTTGAGCACGCGATCCAACAACGGTCTGACCAGACCTTTTAGCTTACCTAGAATAATATTTACAGGGAGAATTTTGCCGACGATGCTAGCACCTTTCTTCGCCAGTTCAACTCCCTTTTTCACAACGTTCTTCACCTTGTTGAAAATTTTTCCAAAAAATTGTTCCTGTGCGGGTGAAAAGTTTTCGTGAGCGAATTCCATTTCTGAAAAGAAAGACTCGATTTCTGACGCCGTATGATCCGCCAGATTGTTTCCAGAGAACTGCTGGGCTACACGGTCGATCATTGCCTCGGTTTCGGAGAGGAATGGTGTTATGTATTCCCTTGCCTGCTGAGTAGCGAAGGGTATGAGCTGGTTGCCCATTGCCGCCTCGTCAGATATTTTCGGAAGCCACCGGTCTTCAAGTTCAGATGCCAGCTCATAGACAGAATCTGAAAAGCTGCTGTCATGAAGCTCGGCCATAAATTGAACGAACTCCTCCGACATTTGACTTACCACGGCCTGGCTACCTCCTGTATCATAGGTCCTGGAGAACGGACTTTCCAATTCCTGAATGAAATTGCTGTATGCAATGTCTGCATCTCTTGTTGTGAAGGCTTCTCTCAATGGAGACTTATCTGCAAATGGTGTTTCATACATTTCCAGCTCAGCACTCATGCCGTTTCCTGCATAACTGTTCATATTTTTTTTGTATTATGGTTTGCGTAATACGAATGTACTTGTGCTGAGGCTCGGGGAGTATCACCCTTAAGGGGGAAAATTATCACAACTGATGGTGAACAGGATGGTACGTAGTAAGTAGTAAGTGGTAATAGGGGGTGCTGAATTTTACTTTTCGAAAAACGTCTGGTGGTAATGCGTAATGAGTGCGGCGGTATTTTTTGCACCCGTCTTTAGAAGAATATGCTTGCGATGCGACTTCACGGTCTCATAGCTGACAAAAAGCTTTTCAGCGATCTCATTATTCGTCAAGCCTTGCATAATTAGTCCCAAGACCTCAATTTCGCGCAAGCTCAATTTCTGATGATTGATTTCACATTTGTTGCTGATCTTTTTCTTGATAAGAAAAACCGCTTCCTGGAGATCAGTGACCTCCAGATTAATTTTCACTTCGAAAGATTTTCCGCAGTGTCTGACTACACTAAGCAATTCCCGCATCTTGATCATTAAAGATTTTTCAGTCTCCTCATCCCATTGGTCGGCCTCGAAGAATTTGAGTTCTTCAAAGAGTCCCAAGACAGTATTGTATACATGTATGCGAAGGTGAGCAGCCGACATTTACAAAACAACTTAAGCTAACGCGGGTAAGTGACGATGTAGATACTTCGAAGTTTAACTAATCGAGAAAGTGTCGCCTGATACTTGAGATGGTATCAAACAAACTACATATCCAGATTAATTCCACGATTTGCTATAATCTCAATGATTAAACACTTCCGTTCAACCATTCTGAACCGGTTGATTCCGGGACAGCCAAGTTAAATAATGAAATTGTGGGCGCGCAATACCTGATTACACTGAAAAGAGGGGATTAATATTTCCATGGTGGTATTTGCAGTTATAAAAAATGGGAATAGGGTTAGGCAGGCTAGGCTTTCCTGAATGACAAAAGTAAAGTCTGTGACGGGAGAAGACATAAAAAAGAGGCCATCAAAAAAAGACGGCCTCTAACATATAAACCCAGTTCTTAATTTATTGCCATGCAGGATTCTGTGTGACATTCGGATTTCCCTGAATTTCCTTTAGCGGGATAGGTAGAACATAGTCACTTTCTTTAAGCTGACGTACAACACCATATTTACTTATAAAATTCTTGATCTCATCTCCAAGATAGTCAGGTGTACCGTTGAATGTACTCTTGCGTCGCAACTCAGGATACATCACTTGTTCGAAC
>CAMLER010000433.1 GCA_946478915.1 uncultured Chryseolinea sp. | reverse complement strand
CATTTAATGCGAAAGGTTCCTCAGTCGTCATTCAGGGCCACCCTCAGAATGGCGATTAATTCTTTCTTGCCTGGTAAGTTTTTCAAAGTCGCCGAACATCGACAATGGTTGCTGACCACCGGTCACAATTCAATCTACTCACTTCGCAGCGAAGTTACAGGATTCACCACAGCTGATTTAAGTGAAAGGTAGCTGATTGTGAGCAGTGCTATAACCAGGGCGATGAGACCTGACAGCAAGAAGATCCAAGGTTGGATTTCCATCTTATAAGCGAACCCCTGAAGCCATTGGGTCATGGCGTACCACGAGAGGGGAGTAGCGATCACGATTGCCACCAGCACCAGCACGAGAAAATCTTTGGAGAGCAATACAAGTATGTTACCTAGATCTGCACCAAGGACTTTGCGGATCCCAATTTCCTTTGTTCTTTTTTCGGCTGTGTATGTGGCCAGGCCGAGAAGACCGAGACATGCAATGAAAATAGCCAGGCAGGCAAACGTTGTGAAGAGTTTCCTGAACATAAACTCTTTTTTGTATTGCCTGTTGAAATCCTCGTCGAGGAAACTGTAGAGGAACGGTCTGTGCGGCACGTGAGTTCGCCACACGTCTCCGACAGCGTCAATTGTAGCGCTAAGGTTTTCCTGTTTTACTTTCACGGAGAGATAGCGGCTGGAAAATGGTGAGAATGGAAGTGTGAGCGGTGCGATCGAATTGTGTAGTGATGTGAAGTTGAAGTTTTTGACAACGCCGATCACAGTTCCCATCCTTCCCCACTGGCTGAATTTCTTTCCGACCACGTCCGCCGGATTATTGTAGCCATACTGTTTCGCGCACTCTTCGTTGATAATAAGCGCCTCAGCAGAGTCGGTGGGAAACTCTCTCGAATACGTCCTGCCTGCGACGAGCTCGAGACCAAAATGTGTGACGAAGTCAAGTCCAACCTGAAAGATCGGCTGTGCCTGCATTTCTATCTGCCCGTCGGGTTTTTCTATCTCGGTTGCTGCATGTGGAAAATAACTTCCGGGTACACTCCGGGAAAAAGCAACAGACAATACCGAAGGGTTCTTCTCCAATTCAGTTTTCAGAACTTCGGATTTTTCGTTGACTCCTTGATCGTAGTTATAATCCAGGATCAACATCTGCTCTTTGTCAAATCCGAGGTCTTTGTTGAGAAGGTGACTCATCTGCGCGTAGACAATGAGTGTTCCTGCAATGAGGGCTATAGAAAGTGTGAACTGAAAAACAACCAATGCCCTTCTCAGACCAGCGCCACCGGTGTTAGATCTGGTAATTCCTTTGAGGATGAGCACAGGGTTAAATCCGGAAAGAACAAGCGCAGGATAAGATCCGGCCAGTAGTCCGATCGTTATTATGATTCCGAAAAAGGCGATTACATTTTCCCAGTTGATGTTCCGTTGTATTTCAAGCTGCTTGCCGGTAAGTGTAACCATCTGGGGTGTGGCAAGCATAATAATTACAATCGCGACAACCGTGGAGAAGAAGACAATCATCATCGATTCGCCGAGGAACTGGTAGATCAGACTTCGGCGATCGGCTCCGATGGATTTGCGAATACCAACTTCCTTCCCGCGCTCGATAGATCTCGCTGTGGAAAGATTCATGAAATTGATGATGGCAATCGCGAGAATGAACAAGCCGATGATCGAGAACACATACAAGTTGGAAAGACTTCCGGTCTCGCCCGGTTGTCGTTCTGCAGTTGTCCTCAGGTACACGTCTTTTAACGGTTCAATCTCAAAGGTGTACGTCGATTCAGGATATTCTTTGTGACGATTAAGGAAACCAGGTATCTTACGTTTGAAGGCCTGCTCATCGAAGTTGTCATTAGCCAGGAAGTAGGTGTAGAAATCAACGTAGCCCCATGAATCGAATACTTCCGGAATCGATTTTCGGAAAGTGCTCATAGAAAGCAGTGCATTGAACCGGAAGTGTGAGTTCTGTGGTAGATCCTCCATCACACCTGTAACGGTATAGTCACCTTTGTTGGCGCGTCCTGAAGACTCAGAAGCTTTTAACGTTTTCCCTATCGGATCCTCATCGCCAAAGTACTTCCGCGCAGTGGTTTCCGTAAGAACAATGGTGTACGGATCGGCCAATGCGGTTTCAGGATTTCCTTTCAGCAATGGCCAACTGAACACGTCGAAGACCGTGGAGTCCATAAAGAAAACCCCTTCTTCCTGGTACATCTTCTCTCCATACATCAGCAAAATATCTGACCGGCCGGAGAACTGCACTACCTTATCTATCTCCGGGAAATCTGCCTTGATCGCAGGACCTATCGGTGCATTATGCCAGACCCACGGCGTGTTCACAATTGGTCCACCGGTAGTTCCTTTAGCAGACTCGCCATGAATAAGACGGTAAATCCGGGCTCCTTTTGTATGATAGTTGTCGTAGGACAGCTCATCCTGCACAAACATAAATATCAACACACAACACGCGATACCCAGGCCGAGTCCGAATATGTTTATCACGGAATAGGCCTTCTTCTTAACGAGGTTTCTCCAGGCTACAAGTGAATAATTCTTGAACATAGCGTATTGATTAAAGGTGGGACTTGATTTGAAATTTTTCATCAAAGAAGTTCTCAGCAATTTCACTGCATCCAGCGCATAGCGGAGCCGTGCTCTTCTCAGTGATGTCTCGTCAACATTGTCGAGAAAAACCTCTTCCATGTCGCCTTCGATCTCCTCCAGGTATTTCTCCTTCACGAAGAACCTCAACAGCTTCAGTGGCCATGCAGGAGGACGCAGCTGATCGCGTGGGCTCATATTAGCTTCAATTCAGGGGAGAGGGTTGCGCTGGACGGGATAGAATTCCATAATCCTGCCCTGATCTCTTTCAATTCAGCCAGTACTTTTTGGGCGTAAGATGTTGTGGTATAGATTCGCTTTCGCTTTCCTCCCCTTCGTAGCGTGGCCTCGCCAAACTTTGAAGTTAAAAAGCCTTTGTCCTCCATCCGCTTCAGCGCAGACTGAACCGACCCGACACTGAGTCGCTCTTTCAACCGCCGTTCCAGTTCGCGCTTGATATTCACTCCATAAGCTTCCTGCTGTAGAGCAGCAACGGTTAAAAGAACCAGCTCTTCGAACTCACCTAATTTCGTCTTTTTCATAATCGGGAATTAATAAATACAGGCGACATACATGCCAGGTCATCCCTTCGCAGAGGTGCCCAAGGGCCACTGGATGGCAGGTCCTAGAAAGCCGCACGATATTAATCGTAATTGCAGTAAATATAGCAATATGGATATTATTCGCAATTGCAGATTTAATAATTTTTTGAGATAGAGTGGCTGTACCAGTTCGCGAGCTGTAACGGTAGCCTTATTAAAACTTAATAAAATAGGAGAGTGCAGAGTTGTTTGAGCTTTGCACTGGATGGGGGTTGGATCATTTACTTATGTACAGAAGTTAGCAGGATCTGCAATCGTAAGAAGATATTGTTCTGTCAGAAAATTTATTAACCTCCTGTTCGCTGAGAGGTATTCTGTTCGTAGAAGATCGATGTGTTTTCCCAGGGTCTGTTAGCAACGGAATATTAGTAGAAGAAAAGACAATGAAATTTCTACAAACTGTGAATGGTCCGCCTTTTATGTTGCCGGCTCTCATTCATCAAATCTTGATAAGGTCTGCAAGCTCCATCAAAAAAGCTTACAGACCCAACGTCCGGACTATGCGGCATACCTTAGCATCGAATATACATACGCCATGGTCATTATCCAGGCTGTATTACAAACAACAAGTAGCCGGTTAAAGTACCCCGCTACCGCAATTACTCCGGGTGGAACGGCCTCAGGCGGCGTTGCCCCCGGCCCCATCGGAACGCCAGCTTGCTTGAAGCCCTTCATCATGACGGCCATGAAAATTCCCATCAGCACCAGGCTAATCCATATTGCATGGGTTGCCAACAGCGTCCCGGTAGAATATTGAGCCCAATCTGTTCTTTTTACCAGATGGTAGCTGACCAGCAAAGCACCTATCATAATGGTGGGAACCCCCAGCGCAAACGCCGCGCCATGCAGTGGATGCTTCAGGTCAAATAGACCGCCCATCAATGAACCAACACCCGAAATGAAAACAAGGGCAAGTCCAACTTTCGACCATATACTCTCAGTTTCAGTCCAAAGTAAAATTGGTAGCATCATCGTGCAGGCCGCTGATAAAACAAAGAATGCAGTAAGCAAGCCCTTATACTTTCCGAGCGCATATTCGCTAATCATGCGCCAGCTCGGATCGTACTCTGGACTAAGGAAATGCAATAACAGTAGACACACAAGAGACATGGCTCCAGTGGCCAGAATCACTTTGGGTAACGCCGTCATCATTTACTTTTTGTTTTTGGATAAAAGCGTATCGAGTTGCTCCAGGCCCTGCGTAAAACCTTCCTTGAAACCCATCTGGATCATTTGTTCGATATGCTCTACTTTTTCAAATGACAATGTTATGTCAACAAGTGTATCGTCGTTATCTTGACTAAAACGTGTTACCCAATTGTTTGGGGGGAAATCTGTATTGATCTCACCTGACTGATCCTTTGCAAATGCATCTACACTGGTAAAGTATTTTTCCGGCATGATCGTTTGGTAATTCATTAGGCACCAGTGTCGCTCTTTCCCGTCCGGACTTACCATCGCGTAAAACCATCGACCACCCTCGCGGAAGTCCATACGCTGCGTTTCCGCTTTCCAGGGATGCGGTGCCCACCACTGATCCAGGATTTCTGCTGTGGTCCATGCTTGCCACACAAGGGGTAGAGTTGCATGGAAAGATCTTTTTACCTTGATAGTCCTGTTGTCTTTATCGACAACGAAGTCGAACAAAATTTCCTTTTTCATCATTTTTTGTTTTTGAGTTTTGCGAGTACTACATCCAGTTGATTGAAACGGTTTTCCCAGATCCCCCGGAACTGGTCCAGCCATTTATCGATTTCTTTCATTTTGTCAATTTGAAGTTCGTAATATATTTCCCGGCCATCATGCTTTTGAGTAAC
>CAMLER010000432.1 GCA_946478915.1 uncultured Chryseolinea sp. | reverse complement strand
GGCTAGATCGGTTGAATTTCTTCTCGTCTTTGCATCGAAATTCACACCGCCTGTTCGGAACCCTCCGGACTGCAGGATAACGAGCATAGCTTCGGTAAGTTCATACAAATTATTTGGAAATTGATCGGTGTCCCACCCGTTTTGATAATCGCCCCTGTTGGCATCTATGCTGCCGAGAACACCCGCATCAGCTGAAACCTGTAGCTCGTGCTGAAAAGTGTGGTGGGCCAGCGTAGCGTGGTTAACTTCGATGTTCAATTTAAAATCGTCCATAAGATCGAACTGGCGAAGGAATGATATAACCGTTGCAGCATCAAAATCATACTGATGCTTGGTAGGTTCCATTGGTTTTGGTTCGATAAGGAACGTGCCTTTAAAGCCACTCTTTCTTCCGTAGTCACGAGCAGCATGAAGGAAATTTGCGAGATGTTCCTGCTCGCGTTTCATATTGGTGTTTAACAATGATACATAACCTTCTCGGCCACCCCAAAAAACATAATTAGCACCGCCTAGGGCGATCGTTGCATCAATTGCGTTTTTTACCTGCGCGCCTGCCCAACATACGACGTTGAAGTCAGGATTGGTAGCCGCACCATTCATATAACGCGGATGCGAAAAGAGGTTTGCAGTTCCCCAAAGCAATTTCACACCGGAGGCTTTTTGCTTCTGCTTGGCGTAGTCTACAATTTGTTGGAGTCGGGATTCGGATTCTTTTAGTGTGCTGCCCTCTTCAACAAGATCGTAGTCATGGAAGCAATAAAAAGGTACTCCTATTTTTGTGATGAACTCAAAAGCTGCATCCATTTTATCAAACGCACGTTGCATAGCATCAGCGCTTTCATTCCACGGGAAATTTTTTGTACCCGGTCCGAACGGATCACCACCAGTTCCACAGAAGGTGTGCCAATAGGCAATCGCAAATCTGAAATGTTCTTCCATCGTTTTCTTGCCAATTCTCCGCTTCGGATTGTAATATTTAAAAGCCAGGGGATTGTCGGACTCAACGCCCTCATACCTGATTGGCTTAATACCTTTGAAGTAGGTCCTTTCTCCAAGTGTAGCTTTCATAGTTACCGTTTTTTGTAGTTGTGTATTTACATTAAATTCAAAATCTTTTCAGATGACGCTCTGCAATTGACCGAGCCATTTTTCATAAGCTTCTGCGTATGGTGTTTTGAGAGGTTGTGCTGGGTCCTCCGAGCGGATGACTTTCAGTCCACCAAACGCTTCTTTAAATGAACCAAAAATACCAGCACCCACACCTGCGCCCAATGCGGCGCCTTTAGCGCCGTCTGTATCGTAAAGTTCAAGCCGAGCATCAATAGTATTCACAAAGGCTTCACGAAATAACGGACTAAGAAACATATTAGAGTTTCCTGCCCGAATTACCCGTGTGGTCAATCCCATCTGCTGCAGCACATCGAAACCATATTTCAATGCGAACACGATTCCCTCCTGGGCAGCCCTCAAAACATGCGATTGTTGATGCCGGTTAAAATTCAATCCGTGAAATGAGCCATTGATATTTTTGTTTTCCAGTACGCGCTCGGCTCCATTTCCAAAAGGTAGTACCATGAGTCCGTCGCAACCAATTGGCGCCTCTGCCGAAATTGTGTTCATGGAATTATAATCCAGCGTAGTGCCTGAACTTTTCATAGTTTTTCTTAGCCAGCTGTTCAGGATACCAGTACCGTTGATACAAAGTAAAACACCGTTGCGGATAGCGGAATCATTTTTCGATGTTTCAACTGTAGTCTGACTGTTGACATGCATGAAAGTATTCACCCTCGACTTGGGATCATAAGCATTCTTTTCTGTCACGCTATAAATCACGCCTGAGGTGCCTGCAGTAGCGGCTGTCTCACCCGGGTTCAGCACATTTAATGAAAATGCGTTGTTTGGTTGATCACCCGCTCGATATGACACCGGTGTTCCCTCTTTCAATCCAAGGAGTTCCGCCGCGGATTTTTTTAAATTTCCCTGGATTGAAAATGTTGGTAATATGGGAGAAAGCAACGCCTGGTCTATACCAAAATATTCGAGCAGCTTTTCCGCGGGCTTCCGGGTTTCATAATCCCACAGAATTCCTTCTGACAGGCCAGACGCGGTTGTTGATATTTCGCCGGTCAGCTTCATGGCAATGAAATCGCCAGGCAACATTATCTTGTGAATTTTTTCATATATCGAGGGCTCGTTGTCCTTCACCCATTTCAGTTTCGAAGCTGTGAAGTTTCCGGGAGAATTCAGAAGTCGTTCAAGGCAATACTTTTCCCCCAACTTTTTGAACGCATCGTTTCCGATGTTAACGGCACGGCTATCGCACCAAATAATTGACGGCCGCAAAGCCTTTTGGTTTGCATCGACGCAAACGAGTCCGTGCATTTGATAAGAAATTCCAATTGCCGCCACATCGGCTGGCTGGACTGCAGCTTTTTGAAGGCACGTTCTGGTACAAATCTGTAAATGTTCCCACCACATTTCCGGATCCTGCTCCGCCCATCCGGGCTTGACGGCCGCCATCGCCATTTCCTCCGCCGGCGATTGAGCGGCTGCAATAGCAGCTCCTGTGTCAACATTGACAAGTGAGGCTTTTACCGATGAACTTCCGAGATCGAAACCCAATACGTAGCGCGGCATAAAAATATCTTATGGTAAATTTGACTACAAGGTAATTAAAAATTTACTTTGCACAACGTTTTGCACTGAAAGTGTATTGCGATAACCAAACCGGCAATGCAAAAATCCAAAAAAATCATTGATGCGTTATCCATCGACTGTCTCATCTTTGGTTTTAAGAATAGCGCATTGGATATTTTGCTGGTGCAACACGGCGAAGGTATAAGCAAAGGAAAATGGGCGCTCCCCGGCGGCTGGATCAAATACGACGAAGGTATGGATGAGGCGGCCTCAAGGATATTGCACGACCTCACAGGCGTGACGAACGTCTTTCTAGAGCAATTGAAGGCATTTGGAAATGTTGACCGCTATCCAACCAAGCGTGTAATAACGATCGCCTATTATGCGCTGGTAAAACCGGAAGACTACACCCTCCAGCCAGGCTTTACCGCAGCTGATGCAAAGTGGTTTAAAGTAAATGAACTTCCGACCTTGCCATATGACCACAGTACTATCCTCGAGCAAGGATTAAAACACTTAAAACATAAACTAAGGCACGAGCCAATTGGGTTTAATCTCCTTCCAAAGAAATTCACGTTGCTTCAATTACAAGAGTTGTATGAAGCACTATTAAATAAGAAGCTGGACAAACCGAATTTCCGTCGAAAGCTGATGAACATGAACCTGCTAGTTTCTTGTAGAGAAAAACAGAAAGAAGTATCGCACCGGGCGGCAAGCCTTTACCGATTTGACAAAAAGATCTATGACAACCTTGCGGAACGAGGCTTTACTTTTGAATTATAACATTTAATTGGGTGGATGAGACGTTTTCAGTAAAAAAAATAATTCTAAAGTTTATCTCCGGGAATTTATTTTACCTGGCCTGTAGCTTACGTTAACTAATTTTATTAGTTTTGTTTAACTAATATAATTAGTATATGGTAAGATTGCCCCGGGATGTGGAGAATGCATTTGAGGAGGTGCATATCCAAAAAGTATGGAACGTGTTAGAGGAAAAATTTTCATTCAATGTGAAAGGATGGAAAGAGGACTTCAATAAATATCTTGCCAGTCAGTCAAGAGAAATATCAGTCAGACAGGCATTTATTGAATTCGGACTAAAAAAAATTCAACCCATACTCAATGGCATTTTAAAACGTACCGATTATCATCCGACCTGGATCAACATTATGCGGTGGGTAGTGAAAAGTAAATGAACGCTCCGTGTCGTCTGGCTAAAAAGGAAATGTCAGATTTTAAACGTCCGATCGTTGGACTTGTTTGGAGATGAAACCCTGCAATAAAAGAGAAATCAAGATTACGCCCACGCATCCGATTACATTATACAGTAGAAAGGCTACTTCGGTAAAGTAATAACAATAGACTACTATACACTCCGATATAATCGCTGCCCAGAAAACAGCTGTACCTCCGATCCGCTTCATATAGAAAGCAACCAGGAAAATACCCAGCAGTGTTCCGTAATATAGCGAGCCAACAATGTTCACAAACTGAATGAGATTTTCCGCAAAACTGGCCAGCATGGCGAAAACCATTGCCAGTAACGCCCAGGCTACTGTAAACAATCGCGATGCGCTTAAATAGTGGGCGTTACCCGCCGACTTTTTAACCGAACGCTGATAAATATCTACAGACGTCGTAGAAGCCAGTGCGTTCAACTCCCCTGCCATTGATGACATAGCTGCCAGAAAAATTACCGCGAGTAATAAACCAATTATTCCATTGGGCAGATTATTGAGAACAAAATGTAGGAAGATGTAGTCGCGGTCTTGCGTCTTGGCATTAGGAATCGCACTTTTGATCATATCCTTCATCTCATTGCGAAGCGCCAATTCGTCCCGCTGTAATTCCTTCACCTTATCAAGGTGTTGCATGATCTTAACTTCGTCATCCGCATGAATTCCATCAACCATTCCGTCGATGGCAATACGTTTATCAGAATATAGCGACGCAAACTCTTGTTCAATTAAACGAATGGAATCAGCCTTTGGTGTTTCAAGCGCTCTATCGCGCAAGACCTGATTATAAAATACCGGCGGCTGAAAAAATAAATAAAATACGAAGACGAGCACACCTATAAACAAAATGATAAACTGCATAGGGATTTTCAACAGCCCGTTAAACATCAATCCAAGGCGGCTTTCAGTTATGGAAACACCACCCAGGTAACGGCCTACTTGTGATTGATCGGTTCCAAAATAAGACAAGAATAAAAAAACACTGGCGATCAAACCATACCATATATTGTAACGATCATTCAATATTGAGTTTACTTTTTGCAAAAATGTTAACTCGCTCACTGAACTTACACCTTCAGGCAATTTACTTTCGATATCTGCAGGCAGCACATTTATCATGTTAAATTTGCCCAGCAATCCG
>CAMLER010000431.1 GCA_946478915.1 uncultured Chryseolinea sp. | reverse complement strand
AAAAAGTTTCCCTTTTAGAGTTAGTTCAGCGTTTTGATTTTCATTTTCACTTTTTCAGCAAACCCTAATTAGGCATGGATAACTGTTTGTGCAATAATGTAAACCTGCAGGAAATTGCTTCATCCATGTCTCGGGGTAGTCACGCCCTCGACCAAAATCATCATTAGAAAAAAAGAATACGCACCCAGATTTTTTATATTACGGACAAATTACTTCGAGACATTCACTAAAACTTCAAATTATTGAACATCCGAAATCTATTTGCGATAAAATGTGCACCTGTGCCCTGGAAATATTTAATTTTCATTTTTATCGCTTTCTTGTCTTGCAGTCCTGTTAAGGAAAAAATCCCACCGGTTACAGTCATGGAAAAATCCTCAGGTAAAATTGTACTGTATCAAATGCTACCGCGATTGTTCGGAAACAAAAAAGACCTGAACAAACCTTTCGGAACCATTAGCGAGAATGGTGTTGGCAAGTTTAATGACATAAACGAAAGAGCACTAAAGGGAATTCGCGAACTGGGTGTAACACACATCTGGTATACGGGCGTTATTGAACATGCCCATCTGTCGGACTATACGTCGTATGGTATTCCGCTAGACGACGCAGATGTAGTTAAAGGTAGAGCCGGTTCTCCGTATGCCATAAAAGATTATTATGATGTGAGCCCAGATCTGGCCGTAAGCATCGTTCGCCGGATGAGAGAATTTGAACAGCTCATAAATCGCACGCACGCGGAGGGGATGAAAGTGATCATCGACTTTGTTCCAAATCATGTCGCAAGAAATTATAAGTCGGATGCAAAGCCTGACGGAGTAAAGGACCTGGGAGAAGAGGACGACAAGTCATTAGCTTTCAGTCCGAAAAATAATTTCTATTATCTCCCCGGCCAAACATTTCAAGTTCCGCCAGGATATCAATCCCTGGGCCGCGATGGCACTTTCCCAACCAAGGATGGAAAATTTGATGAATCCCCCGCAAAGGCTACCGGTAACGATGTTTTTGATGCAAGTCCGCGCATCACTGATTGGTTTGAGACTATTAAACTTAATTATGGTGTCGATATCCAAAATGGAAGACAAACACATTTTGACCCTGTACCCGACACATGGAATAAGATGAGAGACATCCTTTTGTTTTGGACGAGTAAAAAAGTAGACGGTTTTCGATGTGATATGGCTGAGATGGTCCCGGTAGAATTCTGGAGCTGGGTTATACCTCAAATTAAAACTGCTAATCCGGATATTGTATTTATCGCTGAGATATACAACCCTGCTGCCTACCACGGTTATATCACTAAAGGTGGTTTCGACTTCTTATATGATAAAGTACAACTATACGATACCTTGCGTTTATTGATAAACGGTCAGCGCAGCACCCGTGATATCCATCAAATTTACGAGAGTCTTTCCGGCATCAATGATAATATGTTGCATTTTCTTGAGAATCATGATGAGCAACGAATTGCATCAAAGTTTTTTGCCGGTGATATGTGGAAGGGATTGCCGGCAATGGTTATCAGCGCGACGCTCGATCGGGGCCCCGTGATGATCTATTGTGGGCAGGAAGTTGGGGAACCTGGTGAAGGCTCAGAGGGATTTCAAGGTGAGGATGGCCGGACCACAATTTTCGACTACTGGGGAATGCCGGAACACCAGAAGTGGATGAACAATGGCACCTTTAATGGAGACTCACTAAATGCAGAGCAAAAACAACTGCGGCAATTTTATATAGACTTACTTAATCTTGCTGGTAAAAATCCGGCAATTACACAAGGTGCTTATCTGGACCTGACAGAATTTAATATTTCACAGGGAAATATTAACGATCGCGTTCATGTATTCATGCGTTTTGCGGGAGATGAGCGACTATTGATCGTCAACAGCTTTAATGAAAAAGATCAGTCTATAAAAATAAAGATTCCCGATAATGTTGTAACATCGATAGGGCTTGATCCCGCTGGCGTGTATATGGCCCGTGATTTATTGTGGCGGGAGGCTGAGGTGGGTCTTAGTGAGGGATTTCAATTTGAATTGACATGTAAACCCTTTAGTTCATTCATCTTCAAAATTAAATAAATACAGTGAAGCCCCTCTCAGTCCTTAAAATGATTGTGCTATGCATGATTATGATATCGTGCAAACAAAAAAATCAATCCTTCCCTGACTGGCCATATGGCGTGAAATATGAAATCTTCGTCATGTCGTTTGCTGACGGCGATGGAAATGGAAAGGGTGACTTTAAAGGCCTGACGGCAAAACTTGATTACCTGAAAGATCTGGGTATCAACGGAATCTGGTTAATGCCCATCATGCCATCAGATACTTATCATAAGTACCATGTGATTGATTACAAGGGCATCGATCCCGACTATGGCACACTTGGAGATTTTAAGACATTTATTGATGAAGCGCACAAAAGAAACATTAGGGTTATAACGGATTTTGTAATCAATCACACAGGTAATTTGCATCCCTGGTTCCTGGACGCGCAGAAGGGTGAAGGCAGTAAATACCGAGACTACTATGTGTGGGCAAAAAAAGACTCCATCCGCAATCAGATGTTTAAGAAAACCACTTCGTTTGATTCCGATAACATTAGGAAATGGCATCCGGTGAATGGAGATACCTTGAGCGAGCATTATTATGGGTACTTTAATGGACTTTGCCCTGACTTAAACCTCGACAATCCTAAGGTAAGAGAAGAGATTCTTGATATTGCAAAGTTCTGGCTCCAAGAAGTAAAAGTCGATGGCTTTAGAATGGATGCTGCGCGCCACATCTTTTTGGACGAACGCGCAACCGATAACCACAATTTTTGGGTTTGGTTTCGGGAAGAAATGGAAAAAATTAAACCGGATGTTTACCTGGTGGGCGAGGTTTGGTCTGATGCTAAAACTGTGGCTCCTTACCTGAAAGGACTTCCTTCCTTATTCAATTTTGAGATTGGATATGCAATTACAGAAGTGGCGGCGTCGGGCATTGATACAATCGGGCTGGTTAAAAAATATAAAGACATCAGCGATTACTATCGATCTATAACGAATGAATTCCTGGATGCAACATTTATTAAGAACCATGATCAGACTCGTTTGTTAACTGAACTGAAAGGTGATCAAAAGAAAGCACGGATAGCCGCCTCGCTTTTACTGACTTTGCCTGGAACCCCTTATTTGTATTATGGTGAAGAGATTGGTATGCTAGGCGACAAATTAAAAACATACGAGGATTTTTTTGGTCCAGATGCTTACGTGCGAGAGCCATTCATCTGGGATGAGGCGGGAAAGGACCCACTACAGACTTCTTGGGAAAAACCAGAATTTAGTACAGACAGCACTGTTGTACCGGCGGAAGTGCAGGATGACGATCCTGAATCGATGCTGAGCTTCTACAACAAACTAATCAAACATAGAAATTCAAGCAAAGCGCTAACCTATGGTGATATTGATTATGCCGGTCTGAACCTCTCCGAAGTGGTTAGCTTCACGCGTAATTATGAAAATAACAGTGAATTGGTTCTACACAATGTTTCTGATGTGGAAGTAACATTAAATCTTGATGGAAAAAACAGTCGCTTCAAAGACGTGGTGTATTTTTCAAATGAGGCTTATATCAGGGAAGGAAATGAATTGACTCTTCCCGCTTTTTCTACTGTAATTTTAAAATAGATGGATCTAAAAGGGCAATCAAGAGTTATTATAGAAAACGTTCAGCCGCAAGTAGACGAAGGGTTGTATCCCGCAAAGCGGACTGTTGGTGAAAGAGTTGACGTTTCGGCCGATATATTTGTAGATGGCCATGATCACATCCGCGCAAAACTGCTTTATAAAAAGGAGGGCGCTGCAAAATGGAAAGAAGTAGAAATGGTCCATGCGTTTAATGATGAGTGGCGTGCTTCATTTTACGTTGAAGAGAAGGGATTTTATCGTTTTACAATTTCGGCATGGGTCGATCATTTCGAAACCTGGTATGACGGTTTCAGAAAGAAGGCCGACGCAGGCGTGGATGTACAATTAGAATTGCAGGAGGGAATACAATATCTGAAGGCTTTATCTTCAGGGAACGAAACACTAAATACCCTTTCTAAAAGATTAAGCAAAGAGTATAGCCATGCCGTTGCATTTGTGATGAGCCCGGAATTTGCTTCTGTTGTTCATGAAAATCCATTGATCCACCACGCTCACACCTATCACAAACAATTGAAGGTGTCAGTGGAACATGCTAAGGCAAACTTCAGCTCGTGGTACGAACTGTTTCCCAGGTCCGCTTCGCTGGATGGGAAACATGGAACGTTTAAAGACGTGATTCGATTGCTGCCAAGAATTGCATCCATGGGTTTTGATGTGTTGTACTTGCCCCCAATACATCCGATTGGGAAAATAAATCGCAAGGGAAAGAACAACAATGTAAAGGCCGAACCAGGTGAGCCCGGTTCACCGTGGGCCATTGGAAGCGATGAGGGCGGACATAAGTCAATTCTTCCCGAACTTGGGTCGCTTGACGACTACAAAAAATTGATTGTCGAATGTCAGAAGCATGGAATTGATATCGCGCTTGATATTGCCTTTCAATGCGCACCCGACCATCCCTATGTAAAAGATCATCCCACATGGTTCAAACAACGGCCGGATGGATCTATTCAGTATGCTGAAAACCCGCCGAAGAAATATCAGGACATATATCCTTTCAACTTTGAAAATGAAAATTGGGCTGCACTGTGGAATGAACTGAAATCAGTAATCACTTTTTGGATTGAACAAGGTGTAAAAATTTTCCGTGTCGACAATCCACATACAAAGCCCATCGCTTTTTGGGAATGGGCTATTCACGAAGTGAACAAGGAACATCCTGACATCATATTTTTGTCTGAAGCTTTTACACGACCTAAAGTAATGGCTTCTCTTGCAAAAATCGGGTTTACACAATCCTACACATATTTTACCTGGCGCGTCAGCAAGCAGGAATTAATTGAATATATGAATGAGTTGGTTTTTGGTCCTTCGCGAAATTATTTTC
>CAMLER010000430.1 GCA_946478915.1 uncultured Chryseolinea sp. | reverse complement strand
TGTATCCTTCCTCAGCATGGACATATGTTAACGGTGGCTCTACTGGTAAGAACGCAGTAACTGGAGGCGGAGCTGGCGTCTTCTTCAATCCCTTTGTTTCTTCTGCCACTTTCACAATCTGATTTGCTTTGACATCGCGCAAGGTGGTTGTAATTCCCGATAACCAGGTTATCTTGATCGAGTCAACTAAATTGGAATTTCCCAGTCCGATATGGATGCGATCGCTCACTGATGATTGGAATCCCCGTGACGGGATTTTTTCGATATATTGTGTTTTGCCATCAGCATAGAAGGTAACTTTTGCGCCGTTGCCCTTTGAATTCTTTTGGGCCCCGGTTAGAGAGAGCTGCAGATAATTAATTTCAGGATAAAGCTCGCGTGAAAAATTTGGGTGTATGGTGGCGGGGGCATTCTGATTGTTTATGACAAGGTCAAGGTCGCCGTCGTTGTACTAATCAGCATAGGCAGCACCGTTGGAAAAATTGAGATCGTTGAATCCCCATTCCCGACTCTTGTCCGTAAAAGTCAAATCACCATTATTCTTGTATAAATAGTTGTGAAGCGGGGTCGATGTCATGGAGCTTACCAGTTGAAAAGTGTCCGCTTTCTCTTTTTCCTTCGCCTTCTTGAAGTAGTAATCACCTTTATATTTCAGGAAATCCCGATTTGTATAGTCGCGGTAATATCCATTGCTGATAAAAAGATCTTTCAAGCCATCGTTATCGTAGTCTGCAAACAGGGGTGCCCAACTCCAGTCACTTTTCGAAATTCCGGCAAACTGTCCCACCTCGCTATAGGTACCGTTGCCGTTGTTGAGGTGAAGCATATTGCGCATGTTCTGAAAGTAGAACCCGTTCAGTACCATTAGTGAGTAGTGTTCATAGTTCTCGGGTCCATACAACAGTTTCTGACGCTCATTGTCTTCAGGCAGCATATCGACTGTAAAAATATCAGGCCATTCATCGTTGTTGATATCACTAACATCGCAACCCATCGAGAAATACGAAATGTGCTGCATGTATTCAGTCATGCGGTCGGTAAACGTTCCATTCTGGTTATTTATATATAGATAGTCAGGTTCAACATAATCATTGGAGACATACATATCCAACCATCCATCTTTGTTGATATCGGCGACGGTAATACCTAATCCAAACCCGAGCGGATTGCCTTTAATGCCAGCGGTTTCGCTGATGTCAACGAATTTTCCGTTGTCATTTCGAAATAATTTGTCACCGGCATAAGGATCTCTAACTTCCTTTGCTTTAGCAAACTGAAATTCGCGTATAACCACTACGTTATGATTCAACAGATACATATCAAGGTCTCCATCCTTGTCGAAATCAAAAAAAGATGCATGTGTCGTATATCCGGGATCATCCAGACCATATTCAGCTGCTTTGTCGGTGAAGGTTAAATTTCCATTGTTGATGAAAAGTTTATTTCGACGTTTGGCCGGGTCGCCTTTTCCTGAATAGCAAACATAAATATCCAATAGCCCATCACCATTAATGTCTGCCATAGTTACACCGGTTTTCCATCCATCATTACAGGCTACACCAGCAGATTTTGTGATATCGCTAAATTTAAAATCGCCCTGATTGAGATATAATTTATTGGACGCCATGTTAGCGGTAAAATAAATATCCTCGAGGCCATCATTGTTTATGTCTCCAACAGCGGTGCCGCCCCCGTTAAAAAAATATTCATAAGTGAGCACATTGGATTTTGGTGTTTCCTTCAAAATATTTTTGAAGGCTACACCCGTTTTAGAAGCGGGTAGAGATTCAAATAAGGTTTTGTCCTGCGCGGACGTATTTATACAGATAAAAGCCGCAGCGATGCAAAGGATCAAGCTTTTGCTATTCATTAGTAAGAGGGAATTTATTTCCCGTGATGCAGCAACCCACAGCCAATTGGGCTTATCGTTCGGTCCGGCGGTACTCCTCAACATAGAAAAAGGGCCCTGATAATTCAAGGCGGAATAGTAGTTCCTGAGCATCTAATTTGCAAAGTTTTATTTAAATCACCTATTAAAAGTACCCGAGTGGAGAGGGTTATTCAGATCGGGACCGGCATACTATAAAAATTACTGCTATTTAAGAGGGGGATAGCGGCGGCCCGCAGTCGACGTGTGGGCGGGTTGTAATCATTTAATTGACACGGACCATGCTTGCTTCAACTTCGGATAAAGGTTAAATTCAAATTCGGTAGGAATCCAGTCGGGCAATTCGACTTCATTCCAAAAACCTCTGACTATTCTGAGATACCACCCGTTTCTCAAATCGTGGTTATAATGGATCGAAGGTTCCAAAATCTTATATGAAAATATGGTAAGCAAAATATTTTGTCGAAGCAACAAAATGTTGTACAGCTTCCTGATTTTGATTTTGTGTACCTCTCTTAATTGCCCAGGATCACTTGCGCAAAATTCATGGTCGGTGAGGTATAAAGGAATGGGCACATTTTCGTCGCCGCGCGTTTCGGATTTGAATGGCGATGGTGTTCTCGACGTGATCTTTGGCGCTGGCCGTGAAGAATTTCAAGCATGCGACTCGGCTGTTATCGCGGTCGATGGCAAAGATGGAAAGATGCTTTGGCATGTGTCTGCAAGGGATCAGATCTTTGGATCAGCAGCACTTAAAGACATAAATAGCGATGGTATCGATGATGTCATTATCAATGGGCGGTCTGCAGAATTTATGACCATTAACGGGAGAACTGGGAAAGTAATTTGGCGATTTAATAAAAAGACCGGTAAGAAAAGGTGGTACGCATTTTATAATGCCCAATTTATCAAAGACCAGAATAACGATGGGATGGATGACATACTTACATCAAATGGTGGAAATGTATGGGCAAAGCCTCATGAAACAAAAGATAGACCAGCAGGAACAATCCTTGTTGTAAGTGCAAAGGATGGATCTTTGATTGCGCAAGCAAGCGCCCCCGATAAATGTGAGATATACATGTCTGTATGCGCGATACCGATTCCGCAGACAAATGACTATAAGATTGTGTTTGGAACTGGTGGCGAGACCGTTGGAGGCCATTTGTATGTGACCACATTGTCTGAGGTTTTGAGGGGAGATATCTCAAATGCGGTACTGCTGGATGCCAGTCCAAAGAATGGATACATTGCGCCTGCGGTTTGGATTGATATAAATGGGGACGGCAGCGAAGACATTGTTGCTAACGCCGTTGAGGGAAAGCTTATGGCTTTCGATGGAAAAACGTATGAACCAATTTGGTCCGTGAAGGTTCCGGATACCGAAGCCTATAGTTCTATAGCGCCCGGATATTTTACAAGTGATGATGTTCCGGATTTTTTTGTTTCGTATGCTGTTGGTGTATGGCCTAATTTGGAATGGAGTCGTCAGGTTATGGTGAATGGTTTAACTGGCAAGGTTGAATTGGTTGATTCCCTTGGATTCTACCAAACCAGTACCCCAGTAGTTGCTGACCTGGACGGTGATGGAAGGGATGAAGCTATATTGAGCGTCAATATTCATTCCTATGACAAAATGAACCGACAATCCCTGGCGAACATATTGGTCTCTCTCGATTTTAAAACCAGAGAGGTAAACCAAATTGCTGAAGCTAAGATCGGAGGTAACATTTCAACGACCCCATGGATTGGAGATCTCGATGGGAACGGGTTACTGGATATTGTATATTGCCACGGAACCAACATCAAAAAATCATACGCATTTGATGGCATGCAGGTGAACAGAATAGCAACCACGATCCCAATCAAAAAGAAAATAAACTGGGGTTCTTATATGGGCAGTTACCATGATGGTATCTTTCACAAGAATGATGATAAACCAGAATAATCATATGAAGAGACTTACCGGGCTTTGTGCTGTAACGCTTTATGTATTGCTACTTTTTTCTTGTGCATCAAAAACGAAGTCTGTCAATAAGGATTTATTTAATCGGGAGAACCTTGTCGCTTGGTGCGTGGTTCCCTTCGACAGTGTGGAAAGATCTCCGGTAGAACGTGCTGATATGTTGAAGGAACTCGGATTTTCTCAGTTTGCGTATGACTGGCGTTTGCAGCATGTTCCTACTTTTTCAGAGGAAATAAAAGCTTTGAAGGAACGTGGGATCAAGCTCACCGCGGTATGGCTATGGGTCGACACTGATACTGGGAAGATATTCGATGAAGCCACCGAACAATTGCTCAATATAATTAAGCAACACGAGGTTGAGACAGATTTTTGGGTAGGTTTCAGCAACAAACATTTTGATGGATTGTCCGATGATCAAAAACTTGAAAAGGCAGTAGCGTCAGTTTCTTACATAAGGGAACGAGCAAAGGAGTTGGGCTGCACGATAAGTCTTTACAATCATGGCGATTGGTTTGGCGAGCCGCTTAATCAGGTTAGGATCATTGAAAAAATGAACGCTGACGATGTGGGGATTGTTTATAATTTCCATCATGCTCATTTGCAGGTAGATGAATTTCCGGAGCTGTTGAACAGGATGCTGCCTTATCTCAGGACCGTCAACCTCAACGGAATGAAAGTGGAGGGTCCGAAAATACTAACAATCGGCAAAGGTGATCGGGAAGCGGGAATGTTGACAGCATTGAAAGAATCAGGCTACAACGGTTCCCTGGGGATCATTTGCCATATTGAAACTGAGGATGCAAAAGTTGTACTGAAACGAAACCTCGATGGATTAAAATCAATACTGCAAACCATGGGAGAGGAGGAAGCATTGAATAGTTATTGACATTTCTTCGCCGCCCGTAAATAAGAATTGTGAGGTATTAATTAAGTAAGTAGTAAGTAGTAAGTAGTAAGTAGTAAGTAGTATGTCAAATGGCACCTTTTCTATTACTTATTCCCCAGCAATTTCAATATCTCTTTCAACCTCAGGCAAATATTTTTTCCATGAGAAGTTATCCAATTGCGGCTTGTTCTCCTTAACATTTGATTTGAAGTATGGCACTTCATAATAATTTTTGTCCGTGATCTCGGAAATTTTTTTCCAGATTTTAAGACAGTTTCGCAAATA
>CAMLER010000429.1 GCA_946478915.1 uncultured Chryseolinea sp. | reverse complement strand
AAGATTTGATCAAGGCGCGCAATTTGATCCTGCGTCACCTTTAAATGGTCTTCAAACGCCATCGAAAGGTCTTGCGAAGTAGCGGCTTTTCTTAACTTCGGGAGGGCTTGTGCAATTTGCTTTTCGGCGCCGTAAATGTCTCTGAGCTCATCCAGAAAATATTCTGTGAGCGGTAATTGGTCTCTGCTTAATCCAGATGAAGTTTCCATTTTCTTAAATTTTAGTAGTTCGTGATATTATCCTGCCGGCATCCGTTGCTCGATTTCCAACATGGACGCCTTGAGTGCGACATTCGCATTTGTTTCATAAGTAAACAGCATTGCAATGGGTAATGTTTGGCCTTGCTTGCACCGTTGCAACTAAGGCTAAGAACAGCGTGTCTAATTATCGACCAACCGATGAGACAGAAGATTTTCCTCGTTGTTACGCTATTGCCACTGGCCATCTCGTGCGATGAAACAGAGATTCATCCAACGATGGACAACTATAGACTTTCAAGAATTTTGAATTATTCTTCAACGACGGCATCTCTGCCGTATGGTTTCGTAACCTTTGAATATAATGACCGAGGGAACCTCATAAAAAAGTCGATGTTCGATTACCCCGGTACCCTTTTCAGCTACACAATTTACGAATACTCGCATGACAACAAGCTAAGACATGAGCAGTCATTTGGCGGTCAGGTTGGACATCTGACTTTGGGAGGTTACGTTGACTATTTCTATAATAATGGCAATTTGACCCGAGAGGATCGTTATCGAGCAGATGGTACTTTAATTTACAAATTACGCAACAAGTACGAAGAAAATAATTTGAAAGAGACTTATAAGGAGAATGATCAACTTGGTGTGCATCATCTATTCAAATACACTTATGATGATAAGAATCGGCTGGCCTCAGAATCGGCGTTCATGTATGATCGGGAATTGGAGAATTTTTCAGCGTACTCGTACGACGAGGATGATCGCTTAACAAAGACACTTCGCTTCGATCCGGACAGTATCCTGTTGTCGCGTATAGAAAAAATTTATCATGACGCTGACATTTTACCCGATGAAGAGTTGACGTTCAGCGGAGATGGCGAATTAACGTTTAGGATTTTTCTTCATTACGACAGCTGGGGAAATTTGGTCGGCCGATCGGCAGAGGGAAACAACAGATGTCCGGTAATAACCAAACGATACAATGGAAAGCTTTTGCTTGAAGAAATCAGTTATCACCCGGGATTTGCTTGCGCGGAATGGTCGGTAACCAGGTATAAATACGAACTCAAATGATCAGGCCATGTGCAAAGCCGCAAATTTAGCTCGAGCGCCGTTCGTAATTCGATCTGATGGCTATCGGATTCCTTGTTCGATATTCGATGTTCATTTACTTTCTATCAACTCAACGAGACCGAATCCTCCACCAGTGAAACCGCTTGTCCGGTCCGCACTGATTCATCGCACGCAAAGGCTATACGCAGACTGTTAACGGCATCCTGCATGTGATCCGTCAGGTCTAAATCCTCCTGAATAGCTTTCAAAAAATATCTTTGTTCACGATTACATAACTCCTGGTGATCAGGTTCATCTTTTAGATTGATCCAAGTATCTTCCTTGACGAAATTATTGTTCTTATCAATTTCTGCATGATGAAAGCGAAGTGATTCCGTCTTTGAATGGGCTTCAACAGATGCAGACTTGCCACTTCCGCCTGCGTCTTTTGCCACAATTGAAACACATCCTTTTGGACCAATCACATCTTTAACAAAAAAGGCGGTTTCGCTCATCATAGGACCCCATCCAGCTTCATACCACCCCACCGATCCATCTTCAAACCGTATCTGCAACTGTCCGTAATTATAATTACCGGCAGGAATATCTTCCGTAAGGCGTGCACCGATGGCTGTTACCTGGAGAGGTTTACTTCTCGTCATCTGACACATCACATCAATATAATGTACACCACAATCGACGATGGGACTCAGGCTTTTCATCAGGTTGCGATGGACGTCCCACATAAAACCATGACTTTGTTGATTGAGGTTCATCCGCATTACCAACGGCTTACCCAGTTGCTGTGAAAGCTCAATGAATTTTTCCCATGAAGGATGGTGGCGTAGGATGTATCCAACAACCAGTTTCTTCTTAGCTTTTATAGCTGCGTCAACCACACGCTGCGCACCTTCTACCGTATCTGCTACCGGTTTCTCAATAAATACATGACAACCGTTTTCAAATGCCCTAACAGCAAAGGTTTCGTGGGTATCAGGGTACGTGGAAATACAAACGGCATCTGGTTTGGTTGCCTTCAGCGCATCATCAAAACTATTGAACAGCGGAAAGCCGCCGCCCAGCTTTTCATTTAAAACTTCTTTGCTTTTTCCGGTGGATACGATCCCACAGATTTCGAAGCCATCAATAGAATGGTAGGCTGTTGCATGAGCTGTTCCCATATTTCCGCAACCAACTACCAGGACGCGCAAGGATTTTGTATTTGAAGCCATGAGATTTGATGTTAATACCAGCTGCAAATAAAGCGTGTGCTTCCGAGTAACCAAATAAAGTCGTTTGAAAATGATGAAAGAATCACGCAACTGCAGCAGACAAGGCAGGGTCGTCTGACAATAATCAGATCTGATTCTGATCTCAATCATGGTATATCGACTCTCATGAAAATACATTTATAAACCGGCAACTGTAAACCGGTCATGTTATGGAACGGCTTATAATACCCTTTGCTGAATTGTCTATGCAAGACCTATCTCAGGTCGGTGGAAAGAATGCGTCTTTGGGAGAAATGATCAAAGCGTTATCTCCAATGGGAATCGAGGTTCCTGATGGGTATGCCATCACTGTTGAAGCTTATGAGGAGTTTCTTACACACAATAATATTAAGGATACGCTTTCAAGGACATTAGCTTCGCTTGACCATGAAATGCTGACAAACCTTCCCGACATCGGACACACGTGCAGGGAGATCGTTATGAGAAGTGAACTACCCGCTAACGTTGAAGAAGCGATAAGGAAGAGCCATCAAAGTATGGTTACGTCATATGGAGTTGACCTTTCTTTTGCAATACGCAGTAGTGCGACCGCCGAGGATTCGCCTACTGCAAGTTTTGCCGGGCAGCATGAATCTTTTTTAAACGTCAATGGAATTGATCAGGTACTCCGGTCTGTCAAACAATGTTATGCTTCGTTGTTTAATGACCGGGCTATCAAATACCGCATCGATAATGGGTTCTCCGACATGTCGGTTGCGCTTTCCGTAGGGGTGCAAGTGATGGTACGATCAGATAAAGGTAGCGCGGGAGTAGCATTTACAATCGAACCAGAAAATGGAAATGAAAATCTCATTTACATTACTGGTGCATGGGGATTGGGAGAAAGCGTTGTGCAAGGTGCTGTAAATACTGATGAATTTTACATGTTTAAACCCGCGCTTGAAGCCGGCAAAAATGGGCTGGTATATCGTATGTTGGGAAGCAAAGAACAAATGCTTGTTTATGGCGAAGGCGGACAAAAGACTACCTGGAGAAAAACCTCTCCTTCACAGCGTGATCAATTCGTTCTGGATTCGGAGGAAGTGAACAAACTCGGTATTTGGTGCGCTGCTATCGAAAAGCATTATAGAATGCCCATGGATATTGAGTGGGCCAAAGATGGCATTACACAAAAGATATTTATTGTACAGGCTCGCCCTGAGACGGTACACAATCAACAAAAAAAGATTTCCATAAAGGAATATCGCTTGAATACCGTTGACCGCCCGATCTTGTCAGGAAAGGCAATAGGAAATTCGATCGTGAGTGGTAAGGTACGCATAGTAAAATCGCTCGCAGATGGAAGCAAGGTGGAGCATGGCGATATTATTGTAGCCGACATCACCAATCCCGATTGGAACGCATTGTTGCGAAGAGCAATTTGCATTGTAACAAACAAAGGTGGAAGAACAAGTCATGCATCCATTGTTGCGCGTGAGTTGGGCATTTCTGCGGTAGTAGGCACAGGAAATGCAACGGAAACGTTGAGGGATGGACAAGTCGTGACTGTTTCCTGTGCGAACGGAGATGTTGGATTTGTTTATGACAAGCAGTTGGAATGGATTGAAAGAGAAATTGCTTTCAAGCCATTGTCCGACATTCATGTCAAACCAATGTTGATCCTATCGGATCCGCAAAAAGCTCTCTTCTATGCAAGTTATCCAAGCGAAGGTGTAGGGTTGCTTCGTATGGAGTTTACAATTAGCAATGCATTGCAAATTCATCCGATGGCACTGGTTAAGTTTGATCAGCTTCCAAACAATTCGGAAAAGAAACAGATTGAAGCTCTAACCAGGCATTATGCTGATAAGAAAGAGTTTTTCGTCGATAAGTTGGCTGAATCCATCGGACTGGTAGCTGCTGCGTTCTATCCCAGAGAGGTGATTGTGCGTATGAGTGATTTCAAGACAAATGAATATGCCAAACTTCTTGGCGGAAAACTTTTCGAGCCCCATGAAGAAAATCCCATGCTCGGATTCAGGGGAGCAAGCAGATACTACAATGATCTGTATCGGGAAGGTTTTGGGCTTGAGTGTGCAGCGATAAAAAAGGTACGGGAAGAAATGATGCTTACCAACGTAAAAGTGATGATTCCGTTCTGCCGCACACTGGAGGAGGGCCAAAAGGTACTTGATGTGATGAAAACCTTTGGGCTCAGCCGGGGCGAATATGATCTTGAGATCTATGTCATGGCAGAAATTCCAAGCAATATTCTGCTTGCGAAAAAATTTGCAGAGATTTTTGATGGATTCTCGATTGGATCCAACGATCTTACACAACTAACACTTGGACTAGACCGAGACTCAGAAATTGTTAGTGACTTGTTCAATGAAAATAACGACGCTGTCAAAATACAAATAGAACATTTGATTGAACGCGCACATGAACACGGTGTTAAAGTAGGACTTTGTGGACAGGCGCCGAGCGACTATCCGGAGTTCGCGGCTTTCCTGGTTCAGCACGGCATTGATTCAATTTCTTTTAACCCCGACGCATTAATCAAAGGCATTGAAAA
>CAMLER010000428.1 GCA_946478915.1 uncultured Chryseolinea sp. | reverse complement strand
TAACGATTCGTGTACGTTGCACCAATGCGAAATATCAAGGGTGAGTCTAAGCGAAGCATGCTTCTCCATAAACTGGCGGCTTACTGGAGCTGAATACAGTATACGGCCACGATGAGTTTCATGGTAAATCGGTATTCCGCTCTTTGCGTTTAGCGAATTTGTAAATTCGATGAACGCGGAGTTTTGTTCAAAGGTAAAGTGGTCTTTCCCGGAATGACTGTTTATAAAAACTGGCTTTAACGTTACTGCCTCCTCAAGAGCGGATTTAAATTCTTTCAGATGGTCTTCATATCGCGCATTGGAACCACCAAAAAGAAAAGCAAACTTCAGCTTGTGCTTTTCGACGGCCGCAAGAAATTCTTTTCGCTGCTTTGCGTCAACCGGGTACCAAATTTCGGCGCCATCATATCCGTCGCGCTTTATACGGGCACAAAAGTCTTCCCAACTCCCTTCGAAGCCCCAGTTCGTCGCAAGGATCAAAAGTTCAAATCCTGCTTTCAGAGTATTGGATGACAACGGTGAGCTAAATGCCTCCAGTGGATTGACGAGCGCAGCGGTTCCGGTCATAGCAGTGAGTGTTAAGAATTTTCTTCGATTAATCATTTTTGTGTGACAAGTGAATAACTCAGGCAACGATTTCCTGAATCACTTTACCGGAAACATCTGTTAGGCGGAACGGCCGTCCCTGAAAATGATGGGTCAGTTTTTCATGGTCAAATCCTACCTGGTTGAGAATGGTTGCCTGCACGTCATGAAGTGACACTTTTCCGCTTACCGGATAATAGCCAATTTCATCCGTTTCACCCCAGGTAGTACCCTTTTTGATTCCACCACCTGCCATCCACATGGTAAATGCCTCGACATGATGATCACGTCCTTTGAATGGCATTTCCTTTCCTTCCCTGTTTTCGAGCATCGGTGTTCGACCAAACTCTCCGCCCCATACCACTAAGGTTTCCTCAAGCAATCCCCGCTGCTTCAAGTCCAGTAACAATGCAGTCATGGCCCTGTCAATTTGCTGGCACTTATTCTTAATTCCATAATCGACGGATTCGTTGGCAGATGTCCCATGACCGTCCCACCCCCAATCAAACAATTGCACATACCGGACGCCTTGTTCAACAAGTTTGCGCGCAAGCAAACAATTATTAGCAAACGAAGCCTTTCCCGGCGTGGTGCCATACAGTTGGTGAATGTATTCCGGCTCGGCATTGATATTCATAACCTCCGGAACAGATATCTGCATCCGGAAAGCCATTTCATATTGCGCGATGCGGGTCAATGTTTCTGGATCATTGAAGTCGTCGTAATGCTGGCGATTGATTTCGTTGACAGCGTCAATCGTTTTTTTCTTCATTTCCCTGCTTATCCCTTCGGGATCGTTCAAAAACAAAACGGGTTCTCCTTCGGATCGGCATTGTACACCCTGATATACGGAAGGAAGAAATCCACTGCCCCAGACGCTCTTGCCAGCGTCCGGCGTTTTTCCACCGGATGTCAAAACCACAAAACCCGGCAGATTTTGGTTTTCTGTGCCTAGCCCATACGTTATCCACGAGCCGATGCTGGGTCTGCCCAGACGCGGCGAACCGGAATGAACGAACAATTGCGCCGGCGCATGATTGAATTGATCGGTATACACCCCTTTCAGAAACGAAACCTCGTCTGCTACCGTGGCAAAATGTGGTAGGTTTTCAGATATCGTTGCTCCTGAATCTCCGTGCTGGCTAAAGTGCGCCTGCGGCCCCAGCATTTTAGGAACACCGCGAATAAATGCAAAACGTTTGCCTTCCAGCAATGAGGGAGGACAGAGCTGATTATCGAGCTTTTTTAACTCTGGCTTGAAGTCAAATAGTTCAAGCTGTGATGGAGCTCCGGCCATGTGAAGGTAAATGACATGTTTAGCCTTCCCTGGAAAATGGGGTGCCTTAGGAATCATGGGATCGGTAACCTGCGTCAGCGTGGCGCCGACATTCCTGCTCCCAGGATTACACGCTGCCATTAACGATCCCAAAGCAACTGCGCCAAGCCCAGCAGCACTTTCTTTCAAGAAATGTCTCCGGGAAATATTCTGCAAGGCTTCAAAGTTCCTATCAAATGTCATGGTATTAATTATTCCTTGGTCAATACTTCATCCAGGTTAAGCATAGCGTTGGCCACTACAGTCATCGCTGCTAAATGTGTTGCCTTTGATTTATCAGCCGTCAATTTGAATACAGCATCCTCGTTTCCATTGTATTCTTTCAATGCATCCTGGTAGAGTCCGACCAGCACTTCAAGTTTCTTTTGCGGCAATTCACGGATCATTAGCGTTTTATAGCCAGCCTTGATCTGCTCCTGGGGAGTCGCACCTTGCCGCACCATCGCCGACGCAAAATGTCTGGCGGCAACCACGAAAGAAGAATCATTGAGCGTGGCCAACGCCTGCAAAGGCGTATTCGTTCTTATTCTTCTGCTGACGCATACCTCACGCGTTGATCCATCAAACATCATCATCGACGGGTAAAGGCTGGTCCGTTTAATATAAGTATAAACAGACCGTCTGTAACGGTCTTCTCCTTCGCTCTCTGTCCATTTTTCGCCGCTGTACACTGAATTCCAGACTCCGGCAGGTTGATAAGGCATTACGCTTTTGCCGTACATTTTTTTGCTAAGAAGTCCACTGACCGCCAGCACCTGATCGCGAATTTGTTCAGCTGACAAACGGATTCTTGGTCCGCGTGCAAGGAAGCGATTATTTGGGTCCTTTTCCTTTAACTCATCAGTCACTCTGGAATCCTGCTGATACGCAGCCGACATAACCATTTCTTTTATAAGTTTTTTTACGCTCCAGCCATGTTCATTGACGAAGCGAAGGGCAAGCCAATCAAGAAGTTCCGGGTGTGTTGGGGTTGCTCCCTGGGTGCCAAAATCTTCTAACGTTTCGACTATCCCTAATCCAAAAAGTTGTTCCCAAAAGCGATTGACGATTGACCGCGCGGTTAGCGGATTTTTTTCATTCACAATCCAGTTGGCAAAACCAAGGCGGTTGCGCGGCTGTTCTTCAGGAAATGAATTCAAAATTTCCGGCGTTTCGGGGTCGACCTTTTCACCTTTCACCATCCAATTTCCTCTTTCGAAAATATGTGTACTACGAAACTGATCCCTGGTGTTCTCCACCATTATCGGCATCTCATCCAGTTGCACATTAATTAGATCGAGGAAGGTCTTTTTGTAGTATGCCTGTTCCGAAGGATTTATCGCGGGAAGATCCTCCAGGAAAGCAAGCCATTCTACAAGACAGACCGCGGGTTCGGGCGCAATCGTAGGATTTCGAAAAATAAAATACAGATCATGAACACCGCTGGTAGCCTTAAGGTTGTACGCAGCTACACGATCAGTTTTAAGGATTTTTCCACCACCGATTACATCTCCGTTAACATGATCGATCCTTATTTCGAAAGAACCTCCCTCCTGCCAGCTGGAATAATTCATCAACAGCGTGCTTTTGCCCTCGAGGTTTATTTTTCTGATGCGCGCGCTACCCCCAGGCTGTACGCCGAGCCATTTGTTATCCACCAATGCACCTTTTATGAATTCATCAAAGTCATGGGGATGGTGTTTAGGTTCAAGCGTTCTTAAAAAATTGTTTACTTCAGTAGCCCTTTGTACGCCAGCCTTTGCTTCCACCCACTTACGAATTTCCTCAAGTTTCTCCTGATCCTTCGGTTCATACATCCTTAAATTTGGATGTTCGCCCGGGGTATCCTCGTCACGCGTGTTGTTAAAAAACGCCATTGATTCATAGTATTCTTCATGGACGAACGGATCGTATGGATGCGTATGGCATTGAACGCACCCCATCGTAGTGCTTTGCCATACTTCATAAGTCGTGTTTACACGATCAATCAGTGAGGCTACGCGAAATTCTTCATCATCCGTTCCACCCTCATCATTATTCATAGTATTTCGATGAAAGGCAGTGGCTATCCGCTGATCATCTGTTGGGTTTGGAAGCAGGTCTCCGGCAAGTTGTTCAATGGTGAACCTGTCGAAAGGCATGTCGTTATTGAAGGCATTTATAACCCAGTCCCGGTATCGCCAAATCGTTCGCCCGCCGTCTTTCTCATATCCTTTTGTATCGGCATAACGGGCCATATCCAGCCACCACGAAGCCCATTTTTCCCCGAAATGGTCGGAGGCCAAAAGATCATCTACAACTTTTTCAAATGCATGAGCACTTTCATCCAGAAGAAAGTCTTTTGCCTGCTCGGCAGTCGGCGGCAGGCCGATAAGATCCATGTATACCCTCCGAAGAAGGGTGGATTTGTCAGCCACTTCTGATGGCGATAATTCCTCAGCTTTCAACTTGCTTAGAATGAAATAGTCTATGTCGTTCTTAGGCCAGGATTCCGAAGCGAATTCCTCCCTGGGTACCTCAGTCTTGACCGGGGGAAGGTATGCCCAATGATCTCCCCATTGCGCTCCCTCCTTAATCCATTGCGTAAGAATATCGATTTCCTCTCCAGTTAGTGGCTCCTCCTTGTAGGGCATCCTGACCTCGGGGTCATGTGCCGTGATGCGCCTGATCATTTCACTGTTGTGCGGATCGCCCGGAATGATTGGAACCTTGCCGGATTCTGCGGTATCGAGAGCTTCATGCCTGAAAAGGAGGCTGTATTCTGCGTTTCGCTTTACACCACCGTGGCAACTGATGCAGCGTTTATTGAGAATCGGCTTAACCTGGGCGCTGAAGTCGATCTTTTCCTCCCCACACCCGATACAAACCAAAAGAACAGCTCCCCACAAAGATATTTGTATAACTTTTCTCATCCGATCTATAAATTTAAGGTAAAACGATCCGGATTGCATGATTCTCGGGTGTAAATGTTCATTTTGGCATCCCGTGATTATCCGCACATTTCTTCTGCGATCAGATGTTGTTAAATAGAGCCTGTTTTCCTACTTTTGCACCCTCAAAAACTTAAAAGTACAACATGAACAATTACGAGACAGTATTCATTTTAAATCCCGTTTTGTCTGAAGACCAGGCAAAGGATACTGTCGAAA
>CAMLER010000427.1 GCA_946478915.1 uncultured Chryseolinea sp. | reverse complement strand
CAGAATGGAAACACCATAAGCCTCCGGATGTAACGCTGCTACCATTAACAGTACCAGTTCTTCAAACTCACCAAGTGATGGTCCTTTCATAGTTATTTACTTAACAAACGTGAATGTAATTTATTTGTTTCACTTTTGCTATAGTAATGTGTTGGGGTGTTGGGGTTCGATGTGTTGAGGTTTCTGACATCCAAGGACTTGGCTTCGAACTCAAAATCTAAAGTATTTAAGTATTTAAGTTTCCAATAGGTCATTGACCAGCCTCTTAGGTACCTGGCAAACACGCAGAAACTGCCCACGGGCGCAACTTCCACACATCGAACATCCACACCTCAACACACTATAAAAACCGCTGGAGATTTTGCTTAAAAAACTTAGCACTATCCTCAATGCTCTGCATTGAATTGCTGGCGAAATTGCCGCCTTGTTCCAGGAAATATAACTGCAGGCCTGAACGCGACGCGTCGGGAAGGATTTTCGTGTAGTCAATAGATCCGTTTCCGAGCTCTGTATAATCTCTGCTAACTTTATCCATGTCTTTGATGTGCCACATCACAAACCGACCGGGCTGTTTGTCAAATAACTCGGAAGGACTCAGCTTCGACGAATGCATAACCCAGTATAAATCGATCTGAAGCTTCACGAGCGCCGGATCCGTATTTTTCATGATGATGTCGTACCCGTTTTTGCCGTTGTGATCAATAAACTCAAAGTCATGATTGTGGTACGCGAATCCAAGACCGGCCTTGGTTACCTGCTCTCCCACCATATTAAGGCGGTCAGCCAGCAATTTGAATTTTTCGATTGTTCTTGATTCCGGGGTCAGCCATGGCCAGGTTATATATCGCTTGCCCAATACCCTGGCTCCTTCTATACACCGTTCAACATATTTTCTTAGTTCATCGGGCGATTTATCGAGGTAAAGGAAAAGATCGTAATGCCCGCTTGACGCGGTAAGGTTGTTATCCGAAAGGACGGATTTAAACGCGGAGGCGTCCATTCCATAGTACTTTAACCCATCCGGATCGAAGCCGTAGGTTTCAAGGTCCTGATATCCGAGCGCGGAAACCTTCTTTAATGTACCTACTACGTCCTTCCGCATGGCATCTCGTATTGTAAAGAGCTGTAATCCCATCTTGTATTTTGGTGCGCGGCCATAGGCGGCCGGCAAAATCATGGTGGAAGCCATGATTCCAAGAGCCGCTTTCATAAAATCTCTTCTACGGATGGTGGGTTGAGGTTCTCGAAGGTTCATTGGAAGTATATTCATTGGTGAATATAACGGTTCAGACACTCTTAGCAACTAATTTTTGATATGGCTGTTGTCCGTAATAGTAATATCTGTTATCCGTTGCTGACATCCCAAGAGATTCGCTTATTTTGAACGCAGCAAGAATATTTGGTAGGAGTGTAACCGTCCGTCTGGTCCCTGAGACAGGAGACTCAGCGGAGACCATGTGTCTGGCTTGGACGGATAACGGATAACGGATAACATTCTCATTGAATTTCTAGGGAAAAATTTGGATATTTAGAAAGACCTGTCCCCGTGCTGCATGAAAAAATTCTACTTCTTCCTCCTTGCAATCTTCCTGCTGGCGTCGTCCGCAAACTGTATTGCCTCTTCGATCCTTATTCCAATGGATGAAGCTCAGAAAAATCACCTAAAATCGTACGGCCTGGCGTTTCACGTCCTTCAACGGGGTGGCTATCTGGATTGGTTGTTAAATTACCGCGGCGGCACTTTCCTTATCCCCTACGAACAATATATCCATTCCGAATGTGTAGTTCGTGGTGTTTCATTTGAAGTTATTTCGGATGCGGAAGTAAATTCCATACTTAAGGAAATTGAATCACCAGCAGTAAACATGAATCTGGTTCGGCTCGAAAAGTCGCCGCGCGTTGCCGTGTATTCTCCGAAAGGCGATTTTGTAAAAGATGAAACCGATGCCGTAATCCTCGTCCTCGAATATGCTGAAATTCCCTTTACCATAATTTACGATGAAGAGGTTCTCCGCGACGAACTAGCAAAGTATGACTGGCTGCATCTTCATCATGAAGATTTCACAGGACAGTTCGGACGTCATCTGCGAAATGATTCTCAACTGGAAGCCGATCTTCAAAAAATCACTGCCAGCAAAATGGGCTACGCGAAAGTCACTGAAATGAAACTGGACGTAGCAAAGAAAATCAAAGCGTTCTGCGCAGGTGGAGGATATTTGTTTGCTATGTGCTCCGGTGCCGAAACCTTTGATATCGCACTTGCTGCGAACGGGGTTGACATCTCTGAGAGCTCATTTGACGGCGATGAAGCAGACCCAAATGCACAAGCCAAATTGGATTTTACTCAAAGCCTCGCCTTCGAAAATTTTACAATGGAGCCGGGATACAGCCGCAAGTTTTCGGACATCAACACGGGCTGGGGTGATTATGGTCAGCGTGGAAAGGACTTTTTCAACTTGTTTGAATTCTCGGCGAAATGGGATATCGTACCTTCACTTCTCACGCAAAATCATGAACACAACATCAGGGAATTTATCGGTCAAACTACTGCGTTTAACAAGTACGTTGTAAAGGCATCGTCGCTGGTGTTAGCGGAAAACAGAAGGCTGAACAATGTCAGATATATATATGGTGAATTAGGGCGGGGACATTGGACGTTTTACAGCGGACATGATCCAGAGGGTACTCCTGGTCGCTGGCGTGAGCCCACTGACTTAAATCAACACCCAAACTCTCCTGGGTACAGATTAATCCTTAACAATGTCCTCTTTCCTTCTGCTAAAAAGAAAAAGCAGAAAACCTGAGAGAGGTTTGAAAAGTGCAAAGCGGCTTCTGGGATAAGGGGGTATAGGGTATAAGGAATAAGGAATAAGGAATAGGGTGAGAATGAAAGTACCCTAACGGATAACGAATAACGGCCAACGGATTACGGATAACGAATCACGCTTCCTTATTATACTTCTTCTTATAGTCGATCGGCGACATGCTCGTGAATTTTTTAAAGACCTCACGAAAAGCTTTATCATCAGAGTACCCCACCTCGTACATCACTTCAGAAATTGTTTTCCGCGTAGTCTCAAATGACTTTTTTGCAATTTCAATTTTTACACGTTGCGAATATTCAAGCGGTGTATTTCCGGTAGCTTTGATAAATCGTCGGTCGAAATTTCTTCTGCTCACCGAAAACTGACCGCAGAGTTCGTCGATCGAAATTTTATCATGGAGATTACTTTCAAGAACCTGTTGCGCTTTCTTAATGACATCATCGCCATGCTCCTTTTGGCCCTTGAAAATAATAAACTCCGACTGGCTGTAACGGTCCATTTCGACCTGAAAGATCTTCGAACAATAAATGGCCGTCTCCCGGTCATAATATTTCTCGACAAGATATATCACCAGGTTCAGGAAGGAATAGGCTCCTCCATTCGTATAAATTCCCTTTTCATCGGTTATCAAAGTGTCAGCCTGTAAGTTTACCTCGGGGAACCTGGATCGGAAAGTTGCTGCGGCTGACCAGTGCGTTGCGCAACTTGCGCCATCCAACAGGCCTGAGGACGCCAGCATAAATGCACCGGTACAAATACTGGCCACCTCGGCTCCCGCTCGGTATTGATTTGCGATCCAATTGATCAACAAACGATTTCCTTCAATAGCTTCTTCGTAATTTCTAACAAGCGAAGGAATTATTATCAAGTCAGTGCTTTTGACTTCATCAATATGCACCTGGGATTTTACAGAAAACAGCCCATGGACTTCGGTTCTGTCAGAGATACCTACTAGTACTATTTGGAATTTGGATTGATTCCCTTTTTCCTGCCAGAAGTTATTTGCAGTCGTAAATATTTCGTACGCTCCGACCAGACAGGCGATGGTGCTAAGGTTACTCTGTCGGTCGGGAACAAGCAGGGAAAGGTGCATGGGCTTTTTCATGGCCAAAACTTACGTTATGATTCGCATAATCTTAATAAAAGAATTGCTCTCTTATGATTTTTCCATCTTTAACTTCATAGAGCATTATCTGATTGATTTGTATTCGACCGTGCTCCTGAGTCGTAACATCCACTTCGCGGCCGACAGAAAAAAAATTGCCAGCTACTAATGGTTCGGAGGTGAAAAGGTGATGCACCCCACTAATACCCTTGGTAAAGTCTTCTCCCTTTTTGCGAACGGCTGCTTTTCCCTCTGCATAACCGAAATATGGCGAATCAGGCGGGTCAATGCTTTTCACATTTTCAGCAAAGAATTCATCCTGAATCTCAAACCATTTTTCAGCCTGCGCGAGTTTATTATAACGATTGGCAACTTCCTGAGTTGTCATATTTTGAGTTGTGATAGTCATGTGGTCAAAATTGTGTTAGGTGTTTACTTTTGATTTATAACGGGGCGCACCCCTCATGCTGCGCCCTATTCCTCATTCCTGCAAGATCACTACGCCATCACAGCCGCACTAATCATCGGCCTTAGTTTCTTCTCAAGGTACAGGGTCCAACCCGGGGCACAGTCATTATAACACTCGACATCAGGTGTCAAACCTTCATGCGTAAAAATCAGTTCAGTCTTACCGTTATTTCGTGTTATTTCGAAAATCACTTTTGTGCCGGTCCACTCATCTTGTTTTTCGATGAACGTAAAGTTGCTTTCAGTAATGAGCCAAACTATTTTTTTATTTGGAATTACCTCGATCAATTTCTGTGTGCTGAAATGAGCGCCACCTGCGGCGCGGAAGCTAAATTCGTCGCCAAGTTTTTCGCTTTTACCTTCTATTTCTTCTGAATAGAACCCTGACCACCAATCGCGTACCTTCTTGATCGCTTCAAATACTTCCTCAGGTGATTGCTCTGTCTGGAGTGTAAGTGTAAAATTGTTTGTTTCCATTGTAGAATATTTAGAGTTTATGTTTGTCATCAATAATGTCCTAATTCCTTTTCCGCTGTGACAAAGTTATCGGCTAAACGCAGGAGTGATAGGGTGTGAATTAGACATTCTGCTGGGTGCATTTAGCCAGGAAAAAATGGGTCAGGCAAAAATCATCACACAATTTAAATTACTGCTGACAT
>CAMLER010000426.1 GCA_946478915.1 uncultured Chryseolinea sp. | reverse complement strand
TGTCATTGAATGCATTTGGCTCCATTCGGAGCCTCCTGTTTGTAGCAGATCAATTCGATAAAGGGGGGACGCGTTTATTTGATACAATGAGTGAGACGTTCCTGGATGAGATCCAACAAAAGCGGTCTCAATGGCGTGAGTACACCTTCGAATTTTATTATGATATTTTAAATGTCATTGAATGCATTTGGCTCCATTCGGAGCCTCCTGTTTGTAGCAGATCAATTAGATAAGGTCGCGGGCTCCGTTAGGAGCCACGTGTTTATATTGAAATATGATCTACATTATCCGACAAATTATAATCAGAAGATTTCTTAAAGTAAAACCGGTCAATGCCATCTGTCGCAAAAAAATGAAGTGACCGTTCAATAAAATAAAATAATGCTTTTTCCTTCCAATTTCTTTTATTTACTTTGAGACACAAAGTACTTTTAATGAAACAGCACAAGCCATCACCACTCGAAACACTCTCAGAAATAAAACAACTCATGGAGCGATCCTCTAGATTTATTTCTTTGAGTGGATTATCAGGAGTATTTGCCGGGCTCTACGCCCTGGCAGGAGCATATGCGGCTTACAATTATCTGGGTTTGACAGGAGCAGGGTACTACTCTGGAAGATTGCTCGCTGACAAATCACTTCACAATAGTGACTCCATTACTTTCCTCGCCGTGGATGCGGCGTTGATCCTGGTACTTGCTATCGGGACGGGCATCTTTCTTACCACACGTAAAGCCCGGCAGGACGGGAATTCGATCTTCGATGCAACCGCCAAAAAATTGCTGATCAATCTCTTTATTCCCGTAGCGACAGGCGGAATCTTTTGTCTTGCATTGTATTATCACGGTGGATTTATTTATATCGCGCCAGCTATGCTCGTATTTTATGGTCTTGGATTAGTGCATGCCAGCAAATACACGCGGAATGATATCAGGGGACTGGGCATAGCGGAAATTGTCCTGGGCCTATTGGCTAGCTTTATCATAGGATACGGTTTGCTGTTTTGGGCGCTGGGATTCGGCGTCCTTCATATCATTTATGGGTTATACATGTATTTTAAGTACGAGAAGTGAAGAAGATACTCGTAGATTTTAACAAAGCTTTCGAGAGCAGGGTACGTTTAGGTATAATGTCGATTCTGATGGTAAACGAAGAAGCAGATTTTAATACTCTAAAAGAATTGCTAAACCTGTCGGATGGTAACCTGGCAAGTCATGTCAAAGCGCTTGAGGAGTTAAAATATATAAATGTGAACAAGCAATTCATTGGACGCAAACCCAATACAAATTACAGTGCATCTAAGGAAGGCAAGAAAGCTTTCCATGCGCATTTAAAATCCCTTGAGAATTTGATCAAGAACCAAGCGGGGTAAAAAAATTTATAGCACGACTTTGGACTACAAAGTACCTCCCAATTACAAGTTTGCCGTTTGCGAACAAGAACTGTTTGAATACATCCGCTAAACATCGATGAGCCTTATGAAGGCTAAGGGAAAAACCTTTTTTTGGATAACACTCTTCAGCATCGCCATGGCAGCATTGGAAGCTGCTGTTGTTGTCTATCTCCGCGCACTTTATTACCCGGATCAGTTTACGGTTGCATTCCGGCTGATCGATGAAAATATCCTACTCGTAGAATTAGCCCGGGAGGCAGCAACCCTGGTAATGCTTTTATCTGTAGGAATTATCGCCGGTAAGAACTTCAACCAGCGGCTTGCATGGTTTCTCGTCAGTTTTGCCATCTGGGATATATCCTATTACGCTTGGCTAAAGGTATTCATCGATTGGCCCTCAACGCTTTTCGACTGGGATATACTCTTCCTTATCCCAATCACGTGGATTGGGCCAGTAGCTGCCCCGTTGATATGCTCAGTTGTGATGATGGTTCTTGGGATCACACTATTAAGACCGAATCTGGCGGTACCGAGAACTGTCTGGGCTCTTATCCTCGCTGGAGTAGTGCTCACACTATTTACTTTCATGAGGGATTATGCCGGGCTAATAATCGACAATGATTTAGTTCATCAGTTACCTAATCTGCTGAAAAATGAATTGTTTCTTGAAAAGGCAGCACAACTTGAACCTCAGCCGTACTTGTGGAGTGTGTTCTGGATCGGCCAGCTTATGTTCCTTTCAGGAATCGCCTTACTCCTTCGGGAGACGTCGGGAAGATCGGCAGGGCTGTCAGCTGCCTGATCTTTTCATTGTATACAGAAGAATTACGGCCAGGGTACACGCCGGCAAAAGCGGATCCAGCAATGTCCCGCCGACACCAAAAATTAAATTCAGCAATGCAATCGCGGTGCCGGCAATTCCCCAGGGAGCACATATAGCAACGGACCAGACAACAAGTTGTTTCCTTACATCGGTAATCCCCATCATTCTATTAGCAACCCAGAAGAAACTGTCATTGAAATAGCTGAAGAAGAATGCGCCAGAGGCAGTAGCCTGTGCCGCAAAGAGCATGTTGACATCCGGAATTTGAGATAGGATAGGAGCGCATATAGATGCCGTTGTGATACACGATACGGTTGCGGATCCTTGTATAAGCCTTATCAGCGTTGCAATAATGAAAGGGATCATTATTGGAGATAGCGGAAGGCGGACAATCTGATCAGCCAGGAGGGCACCGGCACCGCTCTCTCGCACTACCACACCGAGGGCACCACCCGCACCAGTTACCATTAAAATGATTCCCGCTGACTGTAATCCCTCTTCCAGTCTATCGGCAGTTGCCCTTCTATCGAGGTAAGGTACAAGCAGGTATACGGCCAGTAACGTACTTACGGACAATGCTATGATGGGTGCACCAAAAAAATTGAAAGTAGCCAGGATGAATGACAGGACGGAATTAGTCTCATCAGAAATGCCGGGTATAATATTGATAAGGGCTTTAATGAAAATTAATATTATTGGTACGACAATGGGAAGTAATGAAAGCGTGAGGCCTGGTGCCGATTTATCCTGTTGTTGCAAGGTATTGGCCGCGATTTTATCCTCCTGGGAAGATACATCCGGACCATCCGGGAATCTCCTTTCAAGCCACTGAGCGTATTTGACAATTCCAACTACACATGGAATAGCCAGCAGCATTCCGAAAACCATCATCGCACCAATATCTACGCCGTATATCCCAGCGGCGCCCAATGGCCCAGGCGTTGGAGGTACGAGTGTATGTGTTACCACTAACCCTCCCGCGAGAGAAACGCCCAGCGTGAGGACGGACCTATTGCCTTTCAGTGCTAACGCTTTGCCTATGGGATAAAGAATAACAAACGCAGAATCAGCAAAAATCGGTATGCTCACAAGATACCCGGTCCAGGCAAGCGCCCATTCTTCGCGTTTGCGACCTAACCATCTGATGAAAGAAAAAGCGATCTGCTCTGCCGCACCGGACACTTCAAGTATCCTGCCCATCATAACACCAAGTCCGATGACTATGCCAATGCTTCCCAGCGTCGAACCAAATCCTTTTGTAATGGCATCTATGGTATTGTCCACTGAAAGACCTCCGGTGATCCCGGCAATACATGCTGCACCCAGCATGGCAATCAATGGATGGACTTTAGTTCGCAGCACTAGAAAGATCAGCACAGCGACTGCGACCACCAATCCAATAATCGGGATGTGCGAAGAGTTGGTCACACAGGCTGTTTGTTGTCCGCGAGATGTTGATAAATAAAGTTATCAAACTTTTCGTCGGCACGAAATCCGAGCTCAAGTGCGCGGGAATTGTCGATAGCACCAGGCCAGCTTGATACAATTCTATTGACAGACTCCTCTGGTATAAATTTCACCCGCGCCACGGTTTCCTCATCAGTGACCCGTCTTAGTGCGGCTAACATCTCTTCGACGGTGACGGTGATCCCAGGAAGATTAATCGTTTTCCATATAAGATTGCGCGTTTCGATCAATGCCGCGTGGATCAGGTTGGTAACAACAGTTGCCGGGCTTGAAAGAAACAAGGACAACTTAGTTGAGACAGGGCATACCGCCTCTTCGCCGCGCAACGGTTCGCGTATGATGCTGCTTACGAATGATGATGCCGCCAGGTTCGGTCGCCCTGGACGAACACAAATGGTGGGCAACCTCAGTGAAATACCATCAACAAAACCCTTCCGTGAATAATCATTTACAAGTAGTTCGCCGATAGCTTTTTGAGTGCCATAAGAAGACATCGGCGTAACAGCAGTGCTGTCGTTGACAACGGGCGGCAATTCGCCCCCAAAGACAGCAAGCGAACTTGAAAAAACAAAGCGAATGCCTTGGCCGGCATGTCGACACGCTTCCAGAAGATGCCTGGTGATATCGAGATTCACCTTCCATCCTGCATCAAATTCCTTTTCGGCATGACTCGATACAACTGCTGCAAGATGAAAAACAAACTTAGTCTGAGAGTTGATAATGGTTTTTGCTGCATCAGGTTCCGACAGATCAAGTTGATGGCATTCTAATCTTTTATCGTTATTCGCCTTCTGCGGCTCAACAATATCCACCAGCAAGAGCTTGTCAAATTTTATATCGCTGCTTAGGATTGTCTTCGCTAGCCGTTGGCCGAGAAATCCCGCGCCTCCAGTAATAATTATTTGCATGAGGTGTATTTAATGCTGGTCAATATTGCTGTGTTGTTAAGATAGTATTTTATTTGTATCCACGGCAACCGCTCTTCGGACGAATAATAGATAGGAATAAGGAATAAGATCTATGGAAATAAACCGTATCATTCGCAACACGAACTTCGAGCCGACTATTAACGAATAACTAATAACTATTAACGATTCCGAAGTGTATCAAAAAGCGGCTCATGTGATTTCCGAACTCCCTCCTGAGCGCAACGACAATTTGCTGCCAGAAATACGTCACGCATTTCTCCAAAGTGAAAGAACAGTAGTCGTATTCGATGATGATCCCACCGGTACGCAAACTTGCCACGATGTTGTTGTGCTAACGTCCTGGTCGGTGGAATTGATTGCTAAAGAGCTAGCCAAAAAGCCTTCGATACTATTCATTCTTACGAACTCGCGAAGTCTGCCTGAGGAAGCTGCCGTTCAACTTACCATGGACA
>CAMLER010000425.1 GCA_946478915.1 uncultured Chryseolinea sp. | reverse complement strand
AAACCCTATGATACGATCAGTAGCTACCGGCGAAATTTGCAGCAGTTGTACGTGGATAAACTTATTGAGCTTGCAAATCCACCGAAGGTCGATAGGAATCTGAGAGATATTCCTCCGATCATTATCAACAAGCTCGGCGAAATTCAGGCTCGCTTAAAGCGGACTATTCCACGCACCAAAGGAGCGATGACGGTTTATCATTTAAGGTTTTTAGAAAATCGAATTAGTACAGCACTAAAGCCATTTGTGAACTAACCGCTCGACATACAATATTTCTTGTTCGATCCGATCGGATTTGTGGTTCCGTTATCTTCTCTTCATAACTTCTGTTGTCCTGCAACGTAAACATTCCTGTAATCAAGCCCGCACTGATCAATTACTTCAAAGAAGTAGTCGGGTTCCGCGAGGTTTCCACCAGCATACAGGCCGCCCGTTGTAAAATGACAACCTTTCTCTTTGGCCAGTTTTAAGAATGCAATGCTTGGGATTCTTTTTACGTTGTTTACCTCAATGGCAATATCGTTTCGCTTCACAGCATCAATTACTTTCGCCATGCGGTCAGGCGTCCATAATTTATCGTATTCTCCCGACAGAGACTTAGGGAGAACGGTGGGTAATGCCCAAATATCCAAGTCACTATGATCCATCGCATCAGTCAGGTATTCCACATAGTCATCCATGAATGCATTGGGGTCTCCGATTTGTGTTTCGTTGATAATATCGATTTCCCGACCCATCCGATTTTTAAAGCGCCTCAGGTCACCGATAATATAATCGAATTGCGACAGTGTAGATGGTTGTATGTTTTTAAGTGATACATTATTTTGTTTGAGAATACCCAGGAACACCGGCAACTTTTTGTAGGCTTTTATGTGATCTGAAAGGGCCTGATCCGCTTTATCTGCTCCTAAGCTCCCGACATCAATGGTTAGCCCAACGTTTATACCCGAATTGTAAAAAGCACGCAATGCTTTTTCCAGGTCAAAGGCAGAATCAACCGGTATGTTATAGTCTATAAAAGCAAAATGGTTTGCCTGATAATCCAGTATCCGTGATCGATCTCCTCCAGCGTCATCAGTAGCTGTCGTGGGATTATCCGGTAGCCGCTTAACACGTATATTTTTAAAGTATACCGTGCTTTCAGGATCGTGGCCTTGAAGCGCAAAGGTGCCGCTTGAAAGTACTTTCCTGTTTTCGGGTGAGGTGCGCGTAGAGGGCTCGGTGTAATCCACCACGAGTTGATCATCGATCTTTATCTGGATGCGTTTGCCATCGACTCGCAGGTTGAATTTATGCCACACGCTATCCTTTGTAAAAGCTTTGTACAAATTTCGTACACCATAGAGACTTCCACCTTTTTTGACTTCGACATATCCATCGGCGCCGCGGTGTGTACTATTTACCTGAAGTTCGTATCCAGTTTCGAGCCAGCCGTCTTTTTGATGCGCAGTATGGAAATAAACGCCTGAGTTAGCTAGATGATGCGTCATTACATCAAATGCTAGCTCAAAGTTCTTGAAAACAGGAGGAGTGTCCTCATTCCCCACATAAAACAAATGCGAACGCAACCCATTTGCTATTAGCACGCCATCCACAACTTTGAAGGTCTCGGTGGTTTCATTGGCCTTCCAACCGTCGAGATCTTTACCATTGAACAATTGTATCCAATCTTCTTGCGGCTCTTTCCCGCATCCCCACAACATAATGACCAATAACAGACAGATTGTTAAGATTGAATTTTTCATTCGGTTTCAATATTGTTTTAGTTCGTTTTTTCGATTACCTGTTCAAAACGTCATTAAGAAATTTATCGGCAATACTTTGATACTTAGGATCGAAATAGGGTGAGTCGCTGTGACCGCCACCATGAACAACTTCCATTTGTACAAGGAGGTTATGACGCTTATAGGCGCCAGCAAGTTCGTGGGACTGGTTGATTGGTACCTGGATATCCTGGTCACCGTGGAATATCAGCAGCGGAGGATCTGCTGCATCGACATGGAGCGCAGGACTAGCCTGACTCGCAAGTTCCGGCGCATTGTCCACTGTATTACCCAGCAACAACGTCATGGCTGGACCACGAACACCCACGCCATGCGGTGTAGATTGTTTAAGGATGGTTGTAAAGTTTGTAGGACCGTAATAGTCGATGATAGCTTGTACTGAGGAACTGGTATTAGTGAATTGCCCGATGTTGCCTTCTAACGATTTATCGTTATTAGTAACACCTACAAGAGCAGCCAGATGACCTCCTGCAGACGAGCCTGCAATAATTATTTTGTCTGACTTGTATCCATATTTTTCGGCGTTGGTCCTTAAGTATCGGATTGCAGCCTTGATATCGTGAATGGGTGCTGGAAATTTTGCTTCGACGCTCAGCCGGTAGTCAACGCTTGCCAGCGCATACCCCGACCGTACAAAGCTTAGGGGCGGCGACGCCTTAGTGCCTGAATGCCATGCGCCGCCATGAATCCAGACAACCAGGTAAGGATTATTATTTTCCCTTGGAAAGTATAAATCGAGCAGTAGTTTACGGTCGGCAACTTCGGCATACACCACGTCCTTCATATCCTTACCAGATTGGCCAAACGAAATCGATGTCATGAAGACGACGAGAATAAACGATAAGGGAAGCATTGAAAATCTTGAATTAGGTGTTAGCCATTCACGCGAGACGTACCACAGAGGTTCAAGTTATTCAAATCGAGCGATGCTGCGCTCCTAATTCCATGAATGGCAAATCAAGATTGTGCCGGGAATGATTTCCGCAGCAACCATTGCCAACGTTTGATCATATTATTCATTTCGGAGCGTATCCACCGGATTTGCGCGTGCTGCCTTGAATATCGTCGTGCTCGTGGTGAATATCCCCACAACAAAAATAAAGAGGGTAGACAGTACCACGGATATTATCCCGACCGGAACATGGTAGGCATAAATTTCTTTCAACAAAGCATTTGTAAGATAGTATCCCGACAGGGCGCCGAGCGCAGCCGCAACAGTTAATATGATTACAAACTCGCGGTTCAACAGATTAACAACATTTTTCACCGACGCGCCTAAAGCTTTTCGTATTCCTATTTCTTTGGTCCGCCTTGCAATGTTTAGCGAGGCAAGTGCGAAAATTCCGGTGGCCTAAAGTAATCCACCCAATACCGTTATGAAAAGGAATATTTTTTCGAGGTTTGAGTTGACTTCACGGCTGTTCTTCAAAACAAGATCTTCCTGGTATTGGCTTTGAAATCCGCGGGATGGAAAAAGCTGCTTCCAGGTTGTTTCAAGATATTTTTGTACTTCGCCGAGGTTTGCAGGCTCGGTCCTCACCTCGAGCAACACATACTGATTTTTGCCCGCCGGATAAAAAATAAAAGGCTCAGGCTCCTTGGATCGATAGAGATTGTCCACATGATTTTCGATGACGCCTAGAATCCGTCTCTTGTTATCATGCAGGATAACGGTTTTTTCCAGTGGATCAATAAGTCCGGTCTTGGAGACAAACGCCCGGTTTACAACCACGCCTTCGGTCTGGTCTGATGCATTGTCAAAATTAAAAGTTCTACCCTCGGCAAGACGGAGACCCATTGTCTCGAAATAGTTCTTTCCAACACCCATAGCCTGGACGTTAAATTTACCTGTGTCAATACCAACCGGAGTCTGATAGTTATTGCTTCCAACATTTCCATCACTAACACCGACACTGAGTATTTTGGGATTTGTAAGGATAGCCTTTTCCATCAGATCAAAATCGCGTTCGCCTTGTAACTGCACCGTAATTACCATGTCCGTATCATATCCGAATTCCATGGTGTCCTGAAACTTTGCATTTTGAATGAATACCACTCCGCCAATCAGTACGATGACAGATAATGCGAACTGCATCCCAACAAGAGCACGGGTTAAGACATTAGTTCCTTTGATCTTTACTCCACCTTTTAGCAAAAGTGTCGGTTTAAACCTGCTGCTCATCAGAGCTGGGTAGATGCCTGCTATCAAAGCAGCAAGGAAGATCAACAGAATTAAAGCAATAAACAGGTTTAGGCCGCTCATATCCGCTAGTCCATAGGGAAGGTTCCACATGCTGGTAAAGGCTGGAACTATGATCTGTGCCAGCAGCCACCCGACAAGCAACGATAGGGTTATGGTAAGAAGTGTCTCAAAAAGAAACTGTGAAATTATTTGTGAACGTGCTGCACCGATAGCTTTTCGTACGCCTACTTCCTTCAACCGCTTTGCCGTCATAGCAATAGAGGTATTGGTTAAATTGAAGCAGGCGATAAGCAGAATAATGAAAGCCATCGAGCTGAATATAACGAGGGGTTCTGGGCTCATGCGATGTGTTACCCAACTTGCTCTGATGTCATTTTGATTGTAAGCAGTTTTGAATGGCTCCAGAATGTAGGAATCTACCACAACATCTTTTCTTTTTTCATTGCGAACCGGAATGTATTTTCCGAGTTGCGTGCTGACCTGTTTCGCATCCGCGCCTGGTGTTAGCGTTATGAAGGTGCTGGGGTTTCTCCAATCGGCCCAATCGCTATCGGAGATTTTTTGTATGTCTGTGAAATTCTCAATTCTTACGATACCCTGGAAGTTGAATGTGTTGTTGAGGGGATACTTCTTTACGACTCCGCCAACGAGGAGTTCAATTTCAGATTCGTTTACAGAATTGAAGACCATTAGCTTACCCGTTGGATCTTCATTCCCGAAATATTTCTTGGCAAACTCTTCACTTAAAAAAATACTGTTCTTGTCTTTGAAAAATTTATGGCTTCCTGAAACTAATGGAAAGTCGAACATGTCAAAGAACGAACTGTCGGCGAAAGCCAAACCCTCGGTGTATGATTTGTCTTCGTAGCGAAGAGATCCCGAGCCGTACAAGAACCTGGCATATCGTTCGATCCCCGCTACTTCCTGGGCCGCGATCGGAGCTAGTACGAGAGGAGCCTGGCAGTCTTTGCTGGTCTTACCATCTTTTTCCTTTGTAATGGTGTGTATCCTATAAGTCCCGATACCTTTTGATCCTGGTGGAAAGAGTCGAATTCAATATTAAACGCCAGCAGTAAG
>CAMLER010000424.1 GCA_946478915.1 uncultured Chryseolinea sp. | reverse complement strand
AGATCCGTATAATCCCTATGTCTGTTATGGTACGGTTTTCGGACGGACTATTAAGACTGAAGATGGGGGCAAAACCTGGAGACAGGTTTATACCAAAAGGAAAGAAAACGGTTGGACAACAAGAGGTCTTGATGTGACCACCAGTTATCAAATAGTTTTTGATCCTTTTAACTCAGCTCATCGATTTATTGCGACGACTGATATCGGCTTGATGGAAAGCAACGACAGCGGAGTAAGCTGGAGCAGCGCAACGAGGAATAATGGTATTCCGCGAAGGTGGGAAAACAGTACCTATTGGGTTGTGATGGATCCCAAGATAAAAAATAAGATGTGGGCAGCCATGAGCGGCACGCATGACCTCCCCAGACCGAAGATGTGGAGACGTAATGGGATAAAAGGTTTTACCGGCGGAATTGTTGTCAGTGAGGATGGTGGCTCATCCTGGCAACCCGTAAGCGGTGATATCGGCGAGGCGGCAGTAACTCACTTACTGCTTGATTCGGCGAGCGATCCTTCATCAAGAATTTTGTATGCTTGCGCTTTTGGGAAAGGCGTATTCAAATCCAGCGATGGAGGGAAGACATGGAAAAAAAAGAATAAGGGACTGCCTGCGAACGAACCCTTTGCATGGCGCCTTGAGCGGCGGCATACAGATGGAACGTTGTTTCTTGTAATCGCGCGGAGAGGCGAAGATGGTAGTATCGGGACTGAAGATGATGGCAGTTTGTACAGATCCCAAGATGACGCGGAGAGTTGGGAAAAGGTTGAACTTCCCTCAGAGACGAATGGCCCGATGAGTTTAAAAATCGATTCTCGTAACCCGCAGACATTAATCCTATCAGCGTGGGGTCGCCCGGTGTCCGACCGGTTCTCATCAGATATTGGTGGCGGTATTTTCAAATCAGTGAATGATGGAGCATCATGGAAGCAGGTTCTGGCAAGTGATCAGCACATTCATGATATTACCTATGACTCTCGTTCCCAAATCTTTTACGCGTGCGGATTTAATGGTTCAGCATATCGTTCAGCTGATAAAGGTGAAACATGGAATCGGATTAAAGGCTACAACTTTAAGTGGGGAAAAAGGGTAGACCCCGATCCAATGGACTCAGAAAAAATATTTGTTATAACATTTGGTGGTGGCGTTTGGTATGGCCCCGCGATAGGAGAACCGGACGCAATTGAAGACATCACTACCGACGTACTTGCATATCCTTAATAGAGTGTCAGAACTAAAGTCGTTGTCGGCTAAAACAAGGATCCCGGGCTTTCTCATATATCAAGCACGGTTTAACACCCGATTTCCGATACTGAAAAAAAAACCACTTTTTTTTAATGAGAAAATCTGAGTGCGTGGCCCTATCCAGGTATAGGTGAGTTTATCTATTGCCATGGATCTCGAAAATTATTCAGTTAAAGATTTCATTCTGAATGAATCATTCCAGAAATGGATTCTTGAAGAAGATGAGGAAGCAAATATTTTCTGGGAGGAATTCCAAAATGCACATCCGAATAAGGCGGAACTCATCTGCGAGGCGAAATCTGCAATTCTGTCGTTGAGCAAGGCGAATGACCAACAACTCGCACCGGAGCGTAACCAGGTTTGGCAAATGATCTTGAAAAGTATTGATCAACTTGATCGCGATCCTGCAAAGAAAATCAGCGAATTCAATCAGAGTAAATGAAATTATAAAACCACATATCTATGACTAAACTATTACAACTAAAGTTGATGGCATTTATATGCGTGTTATGCTGTGGAGTCTGGCTGACGAGTCCCGTATTAGCAAGTGCTCACAGTGAAACACACAATATAAATGTGACGTGGGCATCGCTTTCACCCGAAGCGGCCTTTGTCCAGGAAAGGGTTATATCTGGTACGATTAAAGATCAGCTCGGAGATGTTCTGCCCGGAGCAAATGTTCTGGTAAAAGGAACAACCATTGGTACAACCACAGACGGTGAAGGGAAATTCAGTTTGACTTTGCCGAGTGGTGCAAATGTGTTGGTCGTTTCGTTTATAGGGTATGCATCACAGGAAATTGCTGTCGAAGGCCGGACAACATTTGATATTCTTTTAGAGCCAGATCCTGCGACGCTTTCGGAAGTGGTCGTTGTGGGTTACGGAACGCAGAAGCGAAGCGACCTTACCGGTGCTATTAGTTCAGTAAAGTCAGAAGACCTTAACCAGTTGCCAATGCAGCGTGTTGACCAGGCGTTGCAAGGCCGTGCGCCAGGGGTAATGGTTTTAAATCCAAGCGGACAGCCAGGAGGAAAAACAACTATCCGTATTCGCGGTATGAACTCCATCACCGGAAGCAATCAACCGTTAGTTGTAGTAGACGGGCTACAGGGTGTTGAAATTGAATCACTCAACCCAAATGATATCGAATCGATTGAGATTCTGAAGGACGCTTCTGCTACGGCAATCTATGGTTCGCAGGGAGCTAACGGCGTATTGCTGATAACGACTAAAAGAGGGAAAAAGGGAACACCTGTTATCAGTTACAGCTACAGCCTCAGCTATCAGCAACTGCGTGAGAAGCTGGATTTAATGAATGCTGCAGATTTTGCCAGAACGATCAATGATAATAGGGCTAGTCAGAATCAGCCTGGCGATGTCGTTATTACACCTACACCAATTTTCACTTCCGATCAGATTGCAGAATACGAACGAAATGGTGGAACAGATTGGCAGGACGCAGTGTATCGCACTGCTCCGATGCAAAGTCACCAACTAGGTATAAGCGGTGGAACAGATAATGTTCAGTATTTGGTATCGGGTGGTTATCTTGACCAACAAGGTATTCTATTGAATTCGGAATTTCAACGTTTCACCTTGCGCTCAAATGTTAATGTCGATATTAATAAGTGGCTTAACTTCGGATTGACCTGGGCTGGAATCAGAGAACAGGGAAGTACACCACCTTTTGGTGAAGGACCTCAAGACGTGGATGCGCTTGGCCAGGTAGTTAGTCTTGCTCCGCGTTGGGGAGCGACTATTCCGATCTATGATGAGTTAGGAAATTATAGCAAGCACCCTTCAAATTTCGGTGAGCCTGGTATGGGTAATCCAGTGGCAAGTGCGAAAGAGGTATTTGTCGAGAACAACACAATGCGTAATAACCTAAACGCATTTCTGGAATTCAAACCCCTCAATGGACTGTCTATTAGAATAACAGGCGGTGCTGTTACGCGAAATTCGAACAATTACCGCTACATGAATGCCAACACGTTCACAGGATTTCAGAAATCGGGGTTAGCGCAAACTACTAACGGTATATATACACGCTTACAAAACTCAAATATTGTAACCTACAACAAGCAGGTTGGTATTCATAGCTTCACAATTACAGGCGTTGTAGAACAACAGGTAGAAACCGATAAGAGCACGTCAGTTGAAGCGAATGGCTTTTCCGTTGATGACAACAGTATATGGGATCTTGGCGGGGCAGCTACGCGATTTGCAGCATCATACAACAGGAAGCGGGTTATCAATTCTTACCTCGCAAGGGTAAATTATTCCCTTGCCGACAAATATTTGATTACAGCCAGTTACCGGGCTGATGGATCATCTGTTTTCGGCGCTAATAACAAATGGGGATATTTCCCGTCCGTATCTGCAGCATGGCGGGTCTCGGAAGAGAAATTTTTGCAAGACATAGATATAATTTCAGAATTGAAAATTCGCGGAAGCTGGGGTGTTACAGGTAATCAAAGCGTTAGTCCTTATGCATCACTTTCGCAGATTCTATCAGGAGCAAATTATCCGTATGACGGTGGTGACGCAACAAATATCGGATTCAGTATAGTACGAGCTGCTAACCCGAACCTGAAATGGGAGTCGACAACACAAACTGATATTGGATTTGATATGGGACTTTTCGATGGAAGATTAACCACATCATTCGACTACTATGTGAAAACGACCGAGGACCTTTTGCTTAGCCGCCAGTTACCGACGATGACAGGATTTAGCAGCATCGTGGACAACATTGGGTCTACTGAAAATAAAGGGATAGAAATCGGTTTGGGTGGAGATCCGCTAGTGGGAGCGTTGCGCTGGAATACTGGATTCAACATTTCATTTAACAAAAGCAAAGTTTTGAAACTCGCTGATGAAAACAGACTTCCTTTCAGGACTACTACAGGCGCCGGTTACGGGATAACCAATAGCGCTCCGTTGATGTATTTAAAAGCTGGAGAACCATTCGGTCAAATGACAGGAAGAATCACCCTGGGAACCTGGAGCGAGGCGGAGAGGGATGAGGCAGCGGCGTTTGGTCAGCTTCCTGGCGATATCAAGTACAAGGATATCAACGGTGACGGACAAATCAATAATTCCGATCTCACTGTGATCGGCAACGCATTACCGGATTTTATATACGGATGGAGCAACAGGTTATCATATAAGAATTTTGAACTTATTGTCCTCATACAGGGCGTATATGGAAACGACTTGTTCAACATCAACAGAATACGTCTTGAAAGACCGGGTGAAGGTACAAGTGCCAAACTACTGGACCGCTGGACACCTGAAAATCAGGATACTGATGTTCCCGCATTTATTCTCCAAAGCGATCGCAAGGCAGCTGCACTCCCATCAGGTAAGGTATCCGTTGGCGATACCCGTGTAAGTCGTTGGGTAGAAGATGCATCTTATGTGCGTTTAAAGAATATTACACTAGCCTACGCGTTGCCGAGTGCAATGATTTCCAAGCTAGGGATGTCTAAGTTGAGAGCGTATGTTACAGGCACAAATCTTATTACGATCACCGATTATACTGGCTATGACCCGGAAATAAGTTCATTCAATTCAAATGACGCAAGCCTTGGCATCGACTTCGGTAGTTATCCTACCTCCAAGACATTTACGGTTGGCGTAGATATCACTTTTTAATAGCATTTATATGAAAGTATTTACATCGATAAAAAAATATAGCGCCGCAATTTTGCTGATAAGCACTGTTGCATGCCAAAGCCTTGACGAAGATCCGCAGGGTTTTGTTAGCCCATCCAACTTTTACACAACTATTGGGCAGGGCGAAGCTGCTTTGACTGGTTCGATGA